>CAYTDH010000137.1:0-10521 GCA_964436325.1 uncultured Tangfeifania sp. | reverse complement strand
GTCGTCGATGGCATATCCTGCACCGCCCATTCCTTCAGTAACCTTAAGCATGGGCCCCCATGCACCATTTCCGGCACCACCGGCCCATTTGAAGTCACCTCCATCTCCTGATTTATATTTCAACGCGAAAGCAACTTCTTCTTTTCCTTCAGCTAAAACACTGTTTATGAAATCAATTAAGTTTGAACCCGTTTCTGTATAGGTTTTACGTCCTGAGTCTTCATCCATTAGTACGGTTGCCAGTTCACCACCTGTTCCTGGTTTATTGTTCCAGTTGAGTTCATCGCGCGTGAAATCTGATGAATTGGCTCCAACCAATGCAACTGTCATCGTTTTTCCATCGTTCATGTCGGAACGCGTTGAAAATTCTGCAGATTCAACTGTTTTATTAGCAAATCCGGGAAGAGAGAACTTTACAAAGGCAATTGCCTCCGTGCTATCCGTTTTCCAAACGAAAATATTACCTCCGGAGTGAAACTCGGCTGCAGTTGTATCGGGCCATTCTTTAAACGCAGTTCCATCATTAACGGCCCAATAATTAAAACCTTCGTCGAAAGTTAATTCAAGCATTGGCCCCCAGGAACCGTTACCGGCACCACCGGCCCAATTAAAATCGCCTCCGTCGCCGTCTTTATAATTGATTCCGAAGGCTATGTATTTTTTACCCTGTGCCAGGGCCTCGTTAATAAAATCGGATAAATTTGTTCCGTTTGGTATAAATTCTTTTCGTCCTGAATCTTCATCATAAACAACTGTTGCAAGTTCACCGCTTGTTCCTGGTTTATTGGTCCAGCTAAGCGAGTCACGTGTAAAATCAGTTGATCCCGCCTTGGTTAATTTTACCGTCATGGTTTTCCCGTCATTCATATCAGAACGGGTTGAAAAAATTGCTTCTGAAACAATTTTTCCTTCAAATTTTTCGATATCAAATTTCACAAAGGCAATGGCTTCAGTTGAATCCGTTTTATAAACGAAAATGTTACCGCCAGTGTGAAACTCTGCTGCAGTTGTGTCGGACCATTCTTTAAATGCTGTTCCGTCATCAACAGGCATCAAGGTTACCTGGGCTCCTACTGATAAGGAAATCAGTAAAACAAACCCTGCAAACAATGTTCTTAAAAAGTAATAGTTGCGCATAGTTATTGATTTTAAAATTAATTTGAATTCAACGAATGAATTATTTCATAAAAATACTTTAGCCCGTTTGGAAGGCTGTGGAGAATTGTATCAATCACATGTAAAATTGTATCATAGCTTGAAATGCCCTGTCGGTAAGTAAAAGTTTAATTGGGAAGGCCAGGATTATTTGTTGAATATTACCTCTTCTGTTTGACCTTCCGCAACATTGATTTTACTGCATTTCAAAAGAAAATTGTCAGGTAAATTTTTATTTTGATTTTCACTTTTTTCTTGCCAGATGTTTAATTCGGCATCCATTATTGTAGGATTGAAAACTTCCAGTACAAGTTGTTTATCAGTTTCTGATTTCAGGGTGACTTCCAGATTATCGAAACAAACAAACTCCGATTTATCAGGAACAACGTACAATCCCGGAATCTGAATGTAAGTAAGCATCAAACTTGTTTCGGCCCAGGTGGAGCCGTACATCATTTCGCCTATTCCTTCGAGCCAGTCGGTGGTGTTGATTCGCTCGTTGATCCAGCCGTCGTTTACACCGGGCATTTTGCGCAATGGGTGCGCCAGGCATTGCGGAATGGCGTGTGTAATATCTTTCAGTAAATCGAGGTAGAAAGCATCGCCGGTTGCGCGGTAAAGTTTGAAAAGTGCCAACCCTGAATGGGTGCAAATTCCGGGCGATCCGTGCGTATTTTGTGTGTTTGCAAATACAGCGCCCACCGCTTCAATGTTCAGCTTTCCGTAAGTGGACGTTTCCGGAAATACAAAATTATACGACATGACCCAGGTGGAAAATTGTTTGGCGGCATCTTCCGCAGCCTGCAGCCATTTTTTGTTGCCCGTGGCTTCGTAAAGTGCAAAATAGCTTTCAACCAGTGCGTAACCCGATTCGCTGTCGAAATTTTGCATGGCATCTCCCGGCCCGCCGCAGGTTAATCCTTTTTGGGTGTAGTTGGTGTAATAATGGTCGCCAATTTCTACGGCCGTTTCCAGGTAATCCGGATTGTTGAAATACTCCCCCGCCAGCACCAGCGCTGCCGGTACGATGGCCCCGCTGGTAGAACCGCCCACCTGAATTTCGCCGGTGCGGTTATCGACAAACTGACCAAGCTGCCCGTTTTCATCCCATAATTTTACAAATGCATCGGCAACGCCTTTTGTTCCAGTTTCCCAAATCGGTTTCATTTCGATGCCCTTCTTTTTCATCAAAAAAAGCTGCTGAAATACGAAAAACAGTCCGTCGCCGCTTTTGCGCACCAGGTGCCAGTTGGCCGTGTGAGGTTTGCGGATGTCGCCGCCGTACCATTTTGTGCCGTCTTCGCCGCTGTCCCAGAAAAACCCGGAAGGCGAAATTCCATTTGGAAACAACCATTCGAAGTTTCGGAGGACGTGTTTTTCTGTCTCATCATTTCCTGCAAAAAGCAGCGGATAGGTGGAAATCATTCCGCCGGTCCAGCCAATTTGCCAGTCCTGCAAAAAGCTTTCGCGCATGCCCACCGAATAATAACCATGTTCTTCCACCCAATTATCGCGGTTGAATTTTTTCTGCTGAACGCGAAACGCTTCGGAAAACGGCAATACGTTGTTGTGTTTTATTTCGCCTGAATAATCTTTCCGCACTTCTGCGAATTTATCGAAAAGATGCTGCCGTTGGCTGGCATCAAAATAATAGAGACGGACTTCCAGTTTAACGGTGTCTCCTGCTTCAAAAGTGCCGGGAATATCGTCGGATGGAAAACGCGAATCGGTAATCCGGTATTTGTATAATTCGCGAACTACCGGCGCGCTGACGGAAATTACCGCTTCGTCGCGGTTTTTATTTTCGATTATTGAAATGCCATTGTCGCCCCAATTTGTGGCCTGGTGTGTCAGCATGATGAATCCTTTTTTTGCCCCTGGATCATGAAAACAAACTGATGGTGTTGCCATGGCTCCCGACCGCAACTGCACAAAGGAAGGCCCATCGGTGTGATTCAGCTTGGGTACATCAGAGAGAATGATGCCCTGATCGGGGCCAATATCCCGCGGATCCATCAGTTTAGGTGAATAACGAATCCGGCGGTACGGATAGCGGTTGCCGTTGTAAAG
Source organism: uncultured Tangfeifania sp. (assembly GCA_964436325.1). Lineage (GTDB taxonomy): Bacteria > Bacteroidota > Bacteroidia > Bacteroidales > Prolixibacteraceae > Tangfeifania. The sequence goes on along the minus strand of CAYTDH010000137.1, from coordinate 7,296 downwards.
CGCCGCCGGAACCAACACGAAATTGTCGGTTGACCAGTCGGACAGATTCAAATCCAACGCCACTGAGCCGTTTTCAAGTTTCCCATCCAGACAAATAAAACTGATTTCCAAATCAACTGCTTCGGGTTTACCGGGCACTTCAGAATAAACGACGGCGGTTTTCCATTCCGAATCCTGAAAATGAACGGATTCGAAAGCCGCCTGAATCATTTTTTTATGATGAACTACCTGGTTGAAAAGTTCAGGATTGTATGTTTTAAAACTGATGCCGATTTGCAGGTTTTCCGGGATAACCGGCTGTGCAAACACTCCTGCCGACAGAAAAACTGCGAGTATAAAAACAAGTTTTTTCATGTTTACTTCGTTTCGTCAATCATTTTCTGAACTTCAATTCCGGCCATTATCAAGCCCAGCATCCCGTGCGAATCGTCATCAACAATCGGCCGGTTGAGGTAGTAATCCAAATCTTCGCTGCACATGGTTCCCATACAAATGCCACGCACGGTGCCATCGTCTTCAATTACCGTATCGAGCGCCGACCAGCCTTTCAAAACCACGTTCTCATATTTTTTGCGTTTTAGCCAGCCTTCATTGATTCCGCGTGCGATGGCCATGGTGAAAATAGCCGTTCCGGATGTTTCTTTTACCGATTCTTCTGCATCGAGCACATTTCGCCAGAATCCATCGGGTTCCTGGTATTTCACCAGTGATTCAACGTGGTTGCGGTAGTGTTTCAGAATTGATTTGTACTGCGGGTGATTCTCAGGCAGTTCTTTTAACACTTCGGTCACTGCCCAGATTCCCCAGCCGTTTGCACGCGACCAGTGCGGCATTTTAACTTTCTTTTCCGAAAACTGGGCATGCTGGTAGAGCTGCGCATCTTCGTTCCACACTTCTTTGTTGAAAGAGAGAATCTGGCTGGCTGCGTCATCGAAAAGCTGTTTTCTCAATTTTGAATTATTGGTGTATTTTGCCGCATGAATCAAATACGGGAGGCCCATGTACATGTCGTCAACCCAGGTGGTGTAAACTTTAGGAGTGAGTCGCGTAAAGTGATTTCCATCAAGCCGAACCTGTTCATTAATCGCATATTCGGTGATTTTTTCCACCCAGTTTTCGTATGCCTGCCTGTTTTCAAAATTGTCTTCCTTCAGCAAGCGATAAATAAACGGCAGGGCAGGGGCGAGGGTAAAATCGAGCAGCGGAACATCCACCATGTGGTAATTTACCGAATAATACTCGTTCAACGCTTCCATCTGGTAGCGCACAAAAGGTTTGGTTTCAATCATAAAATCGGTGTACTTTTCAGCATATTCGTCAAACCGTTTTTCGCCCGTAAATTCAGAAAGGTGCATCATTGCCCAGGCCACGCCAGCCGTATGGTAATTGAAGTTGAGGTATGAACCCCAGATTGGATCAATCGGTTCAGCATCGGCCAAAATCTCGATTTTCGGGATTGTCCATGTAATGCTTCCATCCAGGCCGTCGTACAATTTTCCCACTTCAAAATCTTTTTCCGGTGGAAAAACGGTTTGCAGGTTGCTGCTTTTAAACGGGCCAACTACCAGCCAGTTACTTAGATTTGCAAGCTCTTCTGAAATCATCGGGTTTCCCTGCAATCCCAATTGCGGCAGGTTCTCTTTTTGTTCCGTTTTAAAATAAACCACCCAATGGTTTTTATTTGATGATGATTTGAAAAGCAGTTTATTCTTGCCGGCTTTCAGATTCAGATCGACCTGTTTTGAAAGTTCCAGGCTGCGCTCTTCAATTCTGATATTTGCTTCAAGGTTTGTATCATCGCTGTAAATTTCCTCGTCGTTCAGAAAAATTTTTAATCCACCTCCGCACTCCAGTTGCAGTTTGACTTCCTGCTCATTCGGGCTATTCAGCCAGCTCAATGCGTAGGCTACAGCCGACGGTTGATTTCCAAAAGTCCGGCCAAAATCGACGTAATTCAAATCGGCCAGTGTTTCCTTCTTTTTCGTTGGTTTTAAAACATAATGAAACGGATTGGAATCGATGATATGATCGGCCACCCGTTTAATCTCTTCAATCGGTGAATTGATTTTCTCATTTTGCGCATGAATAGCTGAAGAAGAGATAAATAACAAGGTAATTATAAAGGTGCAAATTCGCATGGCTACTGTTTTTTAAAGTTGAATTTCTATTTCTTTCTTTTCAAGTTCTTGCTGAATAAAATTTCTGAAGTACTCCGGGTTTTTGAATTTTGGATCTGCCAGTTCGCAGCAGGCGTAAAACGTGTATTCCCATTTCTCGCCGGGTTGCAGCGGCTGACTGATGTAATAACTGGAAACTACACCCGGCCCGGAATCGGTTGCCTGGTTGTAACCGGTGCCGGTGTTTTTTTTCGCCGATAATGCCAATCCCATAAAGAACTCTTTTTCATAGGTTTGTTTGTCGTGGGTGAGCAGCGTGAGTTCGGTATCGGTTTCAACCACCTGAAGCGGACTATCGTTATTCAGGTTCGACATACCTGTTACCAAAGTGGATTTCTTTCCGGAATTGAACAGAATAACTTTGGAGTGGTAACAATATTCGCCGCTGTTAATGCTGATGATTTCGGTTAAATCTATCTTTTCACTCCCAACCTGCCAGCCATAATACGTTAAGCTGAAAATGCCACGAACCGGACCGGAATTGATCAACTCGAAAACTGTTGAATCGACCACATCCTGTGCAGCACCGCGGATAATTCCCAACCGGTGCAGCGAATTATTTTTTAGCATGGCCAGCCCTCCTGCACCCAGCGAATTTCCGACCTGCAACCCATCGCGGCCCCAGTCTTCCAAAACATGGTAATTATCTACCGGATTTCCCAGGCTGTCCAGTCCGATGTTTTCCAGCACCAATTCCGGCTGGCGTTTGGCAAAAACATCTTTGGCATTTCGCCCGTCGAAATACAACCGGAAACCCACCTTGTCGTTTTCCCATGCCGGGCCATCCATTTGAAACGGGTAATATGCATCGTCCCACGGTAAATCGTTTCCTTTTAAAACGTAATGCTTAACAGGTTGGGCCGGTGCATCCACTGCGGGTTTTACGCCAAAATGGACGTTTGTAGAACTTTCAAAGTCTTCGTTGTGAATGTCTTCATGTGCAATTGTAAATTCGATGGATTTAATTTCTTCCGGATTGAAAGAAACTCTAAATGCAATTTCATCCCAATTGCCGTCTCCGTTCAAATCATCGTACTGAACTGGAAGCGACTAAAACCGGCTGGCTGGAACCGGAATAAAGTCTTCGAGGTTGGTTTCAATTCTTTCTTCAAAAATTTTGCGACTTACAACCACCACCTGCTTGTCCATTTTAACCGTATTGGGGTTTATAAAATCTATTTGAATGGATCTTGATTGATTACATGAGGTAAAAACGATAATCGTTAAGATGATATAAATGAGGGATTTCGTTTTAGGTCGGTTTACGTTTTTGCTTTTCATCCTGCGTTTTGCTTTTGAAATGCAATTAACAGAAACCGGCCAAATTCGTTGGGTGAATTCGTCTCAATTGAGTGGAGGTTTGTGTCAGTGAAATCTTAGTGGCGATGCGAAATGTCGCTTGTTTTTAATTCATGGCCGCCGATTTTGCAACAAACTGCGAGGGTGTCAATCCAAATTGTTTGCTGAAACATTTGCTGAAGTATTGCGGATCATTGAAACCGACTTCATACGAAACTTCTGAAATGGTGAGTTTATTTTGTCGTAAAATTTGTGCAGCACGTTTCAGCCGCAAGGTTTTTATAAAGTCGTTGGCACTTTGTCCTGTCAGGTTTTTCAGCTTTCGGTAAAAAACCGATCGACTCATTCCAATTTCTTTAACCAAACGGTCGACGTTAAACTCGGAATCGGATATAAATATTTCAACAATTTCGAGCGTTTTAGTCAGAAAAATTTCATCGGGAGAAGTAATCGTCAGGTCTTTTGGCGTTAACGACAAGTCGCGACTGAACTGCTGTTTGAGCTTTTTGCGCGATTCAATCAGGTTTTTAATTCTTGCCGAAAGTACCGTGGCATTAAAAGGTTTGAATACATAATCGTCGGCGCCAATTTCCAGCCCTTTTAATTTGTAATCGTCCGAAGTTCTGGCTGTTAGTAGAATAACCGGAATGTGACTGGTGTCGAGATTGGTTTTAATGTGTTTGCACAATTCAAGTCCGTCCATTTCGGGCATCATTATGTCACTCACAATTAAATCAACATGGCTCGATTCGGCAATTTCAAGACCTTCTTTGCCATTTTCGGCTTCCAACACATGATAATCGTTTATAATTTCTTCACGTATATACAAACGCACATCGGCGTTGTCTTCAATCAGTAATACCGATGGTTTATTCGTTTTATTCTCACTTTCTTCAAATTTCTTGATCTCATCTTCATCGATATCACTTATGGTACGAAGCGGGGCAATAAAGTTTTCATTGGTATAAAAACTATCAACAATTTCGTTTTTATTAAAAACTTCTTTTGAAACCGGAAGCGTTACTGTAAAGGTAGTACCTTTCCATTTTTCGCTTTCAACCTGAATGTCTCCGTAATGAATTTCAACCAGGTTTTTTATGAATGACAATCCAATTCCACTTCCCTGCCACACCGGTGAGTTGTTGTTTTCCACCTGGTAAAATCGATCAAAAATCCGGTCGAGGTGTTCTTTCGAAATGCCCCGGCCGTTATCAATAACCCTTATTACTGCATTGGTTTCAGAAAACTGTCCGTTGGAATCATTGCTGTCTATGTTTTTATCCACCTCAACAATGATTTCGCCTCCGGGCGGTGTAAATTTAAATGCATTGGAAATCAGGTTGAAAACCACTTTTTCCACTTTGTTGCGGTCAAACCAGCCATTTATGTCTTTGTGCCGGCACCTAAAAATGTAGTTAATTTGATTTCGTTTGGCCAAATCGTTAAAACTGAAATAAACATCATGCACAAAACCTGCCATGTCGTTTTTTGTAACCCGCAGTTTCATTCGGCCGGTTTCAATTTTTCTGAAATCCATAATTTCATTTACCAAACGAAGCAACCGCAAAGTGTTGCGGTGAATAAGCGCAAGCTGATGATGGATGTCTTTTTGAAGGTTTCCGCTGTTTAATAATTTTTCAAGCGGGCCTAAAATAAGCGTGAGCGGCGTGCGGAATTCATGCGAGATGTTGGTGAAGAATCGCAGTTTCATCTGGTCGGCTTCATGCACTTTTTTTGTCATCTCTTCCACCTGGTCACGTTGCCGCAAAATTTCCTGTTTCTGTTTTTCGAGTTCCAGGTTTTGCGATTCAACTGCCGATTTTTGCAGTTTCAATTCATGCGTACGTTTTTCAACCAAAACTTCAAGTTCAGCTTTCTGCCGCTTAATCATTCGCGTGCGTAACATAAAAAGCAGCGTAAAGCCACTCCAGATTAATACCACAATAATTGCCCTGAACCACCATGTTTTCCAGTAAGGCGGAGTCACAGTCAATTTAACCGAAGTTCCCGCTTCATTCCACAATCCATCATTGTTTGATGCTTTTACAAAAAATTCGTACTCGCCCGGGTTCAGGTTGGTGTAGGTAGCTGTTCGCTGGTCGCCCACATAACGCCAACTCTCGTCGTAGTTTTCCAAATAAAAAGCATATTGGTTTTTTTCGGGTTTGGTAAGGTTGAGGGCAACAAATTCGAAAGTGAGTACCGAAAAATTATAGGGCAGCGTAATTTCTTCAGTTGCCGAAATATGCTTTTTCAATACTTTTTCTTCATTCCCGAAATCAACCGGAATATTTTTCAATTTTAAACCAGTAAGCAATACGTTTGGAATATTTGGATTATCGATAATCTCGCTGGGATGAAAAACATTTAAGCCGTTTACGCCGCCAAAAAGAAACTCGCCGTTCGGGGCTTCAAAACAAACTCCCTTGTTAAACTCGTTCCCCTGCAATCCGTCATGAGTATTATAATTACGAAATTCTTCCTGCTGGATATTGAATCGTGAAATTCCTTTGTTGGTGCTTATCCAAAGCTGATTATTATCGTCTTGTAAAATGCCGTTAATAACATTGTTTGGCAATCCATCCAGTGTACTGTAGTGAATAAATTTTTCATTTTTTCGGTCGAAAAGGTCGAGGCCATCTTTTGTGCCCACCCACAGGTTCCTGTCTTTATCTTCGAAAACCGCATGTACAACATTGTCCACTAAACTGTAGGGATCGTTGTCGTTGTGCCTGAAATGATAGACTTCGCGTGTAATTGGATTAATTTTTTTCAGCCCGTCACCATACGTACCAATCCAGAAAAATCCCTGGTAATCGCGGCAAATGGATAACACCGAATTGGTACTCTGAACGCCTTTTTCAACAATATTGAAATTCTCAAAACTATTGGTTTCGGGGTCGTAAAGCTGTAGTCCGGCTCCCCATGTTCCTACCCATAATTTCCCGGATACATCGGCATGGAGAGTCCAAACCACATTGCTTGTTTTGTTATTAGCAGGATCACGTATTTCGGGGATGTTGAAAAACTCTTCGGTTAAAGGATTGAATCGACTTAATCCTCCGTCGTATGTGCCAATCCATAAATTGCTTTCGGCTCCTTTTACAATAGAAAGCACCACATTATCCGGCAAACTTTGTGGATTAGCAGGATCATGTAGATATGTTTTTATTTCTCCGGTTTTCCGGTTAATCCTGCTCAGTCCGCCTTTTTCGGTGCCCACCCAGGTAATTTCGTTCATATCCTGGTAAACAGCTTTGATATCGCTTTTTTTCAATGAGTTGGGGTTATTGTGCTCATGTTTGAAGGTTTGAAATTTTTTGGTTAGCCGGTCTATTTTATTCACACCGCTTTTAAAGGTGCCAAACCAAAGGTTACCGGTTTTGTCTTCGCAAATGGATGTTACAACATTGCCCCAAAAACCGTCGGCTGTTTCATTTGATGTTGAAACACGCTCAAAGCTGTTTTTATCCCGGTCGAACAGCATCAATCCGTTTCCATCTGTTCCAATCCACAGGTTGTTTAATCTATCTTCGTAAATTTTTCGGACATGGAAGTTATTTTCTCCTCCATCAGCCTTTTCTGCAGGGGTAAAATCGATAAATTCATTTTTCGTGTAATCGAACTTCGAGAGGCCCCAAAGTGATCCCACCCACAAATCACCCCTGCGATCAACAAAAACATCCCAGACCAGGTTGCCGGTCAATTGATTTTCCGATTTTCCAAAAAGGGGATAGCGTGTAAAATTCTTATACAATCTGCTGTACCTGAAAATTCCGTTTCCGCTGGCTATCCAAATGTCACCCAGCCGGTCCTCTGT
>CAYTDH010000136.1:0-10550 GCA_964436325.1 uncultured Tangfeifania sp. | reverse complement strand
CTATATAATCATCCGCCTGTGTGTCAAAATTTTTTTGTCATGAATGTTTCATCTGATTAAAATTGTTAGTTTTCTTTGGTATCAGATGGAACTCGCATGAATCTTAATCATCCTCGTTTGTATAAAATTTACCATGCTCGTTTCATCTTAATAATTTTTTCTAATAGTAACTAATTTAGATTGCTTCGAAAATAATCATCCTCCTTTTTATGATTTTCACCAAGCTCGTATTATTCGGCATAAAAATATCAACAGAAGAAAAAACAAATACAGTTGAACTGTACCCAAATCATTTTTTTTAATCCTTTGTATAGATAACAGCGTCCTTTTCTGAGTACAAATTTACGAATACAAATTATATAGAGAAAATGAAAAAAATTTAAAATACCGGTTAATTTTATTTCTTATTATTTAGACCAGAATATATAGCTGGCAGATTAGATTTAGTGCTTTCTTTAGTTGATTTTCTCAAAAAAAATACAGTAAATATACTTTGGGGGATACCCCTGCATATTTGCAAAGTTAGTTTTGTCTTTATTTATGATAATTTGTTCTTAAGAGAAGCCTAAACCCTGCCTGAATTGGCGCGTAACCTGGGAGCCAATCGTTCTTACCTTTTAGGTATCTTTAATGAGTACCTGAAACAAAGCTATAGTTATTACGTGAACAAAAAACGCATTGAATACGCTTGTAAACTGATGCAAAACCAAAATGGGAATATGTCACTGGGCGACTTATATACTTCAAGCGGTTTTAATTCCAGGGCAAGTTTTTATCGGTGGTTTAACTAAATATTAAAAATATCACCTGTAGAATTTTGGAAAAACTGGAGGGTTAATAATAAGACCGGGTAAAAAAAAAGTTAAATCATTTCCTGGTCTGTTCAGGTGGCGCTTGCTTAAATAAATGTTGTTTTTCCTTCCGCTGTTCAGTTTCCTTCCACTTTTTCTAAATCTTTAATCAGGTTTTTTGATAAATCGGCTTCCAGGAATTCAGTTTCTTTCGGCAGAATTAATTCGAATTGACTGACCGGCTGTAATTTAACATTGGCCTTTTTCAGCTTAAATTCGAGCAAATGTCCCCCCGCAGTTTTATCATCCGATAAAAAATGCAGGTGGTAACCGGGTACATTGATGCCTTTTACAAAGGGCGGACTGTAAAATCCCAGCAAGGTGCCGCTTACTGAGCGGGATGTAAATTCCGGCTGGTTGGCCGTTACTTCAACCAAAGGCCGATATGGCTGCCGTTGTCCAGGGACACTCCGCGTTTTTACATAAGAGAAAGTTCCGGTGAGCCGGATGGCATAAAACAGGTTGGGGCTTTCAATCAAGCTGTCGAGGATTGATTTGAGTCCGGGATAATCCAATCCGGAAACTTCGAGGCTGTCCTCCGGTTGAAAGAAGGTGACGGTGGCAAAGGGGGTTTGAACATTTTCTCCCGGTGTGTAAACCTTCCCATCTGCTTTCACCTGGTAAAAAACACCGTCGAGTAAAATCATCTCTCCGTCCAGTTCATTGAATGTACCTATTCCGAAGTCCCCGTAAGTTTTGAGATTGCTTAATGGGGTAGTACCATCATATACCCCCTGGAGCAGGGCATCTATGGTAGAAATCTGGACGATCTTTTCCGGTTGTTGATTGTTTTTGTTTTCTGAACAGCCGTAAAACGACAGCAGAAAAAGCAGGATGATACTTTGGGTGATTTGTTTTGCCGGCAATAAATTCATTGGATTTATTCTTCTGATTGTTGATTGATGTATGTTTTTTCTTTCAAAATGGCGGTTTCAATTAACGAGAGAGGGATATCAATATTGCCCGTGACCAGTTCATTTTTGATAAACGCTGTTTTTCCCTCTTCCATGGTCCGGTAAAAGTTTCCTTGAGTAAAATTTCCCCTGGAGAACTGATGAATGATATCATGGATATCTTCTCCGAATAATTTGATGACCGATCCCGTCACAACGTTCAGTCCCATCCAACTTTGGTCGCTGTCAACGCCAACAACATACCGTTGTTCCGGAAAATCTCTGGCTGCATTGATAATTCCGAAGTTGGAGCCTGCGGCCAGGGCGAACAACAGGTCATGTTCGGGAAGGATTTCTCTGGTCATTTTGTAAGCAGAGTCGGGCATTTCAAAGCCACTGAACCCGTCACTTAAAAACCGTGTAGGGCCGACGGTACCTCCGGCATCGGTGACTCCGTCTTTGAACCCATGGCTATATTCCTTCAGGAAAGGAGCATCGAATCCTTCAACGACAGCAGCCCGGCAGTTCGGGACCAGTTGGGCAGAGATGTAACCGGCAATGTAGGAGGGAGCATAGGTGTGGTAAACCATGGAGGCGAGATCATCCCGTTCATTGGCAATGCCGGCAAGTAAAAGGACTTTATGTCCATTGAGTTCTCTTTCCAGTTGATTGACCGCTTCCACATACTGGTTTCCGGCCAGAATGATCAGGTAAGGACCGGGGGTTTCTCCCTGAAGACCAGGGATGCGGGCAATCCATGCGTCTCCTGCTTCCTGGTTATCCGGAATGATGTAATTCACTTTAAAATTAAAATCGCTGGTGGCGGCTTCCACCCCTTCATAGACTACATCTGCAAAACTGCGGTCGCCCAGTCCTTCCGCCGGAAGCAATACGAATACTTCGAAATCTGGTTTGAAAAGAAGGACTTCCTCTTTGGTGCAGGACCACAGTCCGAGGAGGAACAAAAGCACGATTTTTACACCCTGTTTCATGGAGCTACAAAATCTTTTAAGGTCAGTTCATAAATATTTCCGAAATTCTGGTAGTTGTAAAACGAAACATGGGAGCCGTTCACATAGGTATAACTTCTTTCATAAAGGTCATTAAAAAAGATATCCGGATTTTCAGCAATGGCGTTGTTGATGGAATAAGCGAATTTGTCGGCCAGCCAGGCCTTAATTTCCGTATCATAAAAATGGGCTTTGGAAGTTTCATAAGGATTGGCGCCGGTCATCAGCATCACGCCCGGCGTTTGAATGGCTTCACCAATCTTGCCGGAATAACAGGCTTCCAGTGCCCAAAATACCTGGCGGAATTTTTGATTTTCGTGCATGGTGCTAAAGACCGATTGCCAGTATTGGGGAGTGAGCGATGCATGTTCCTTTGCTTCGAAAACCATCCCGTCAGGAGTTCCATGACCCGAAGTAAAGAAGAAGATGTTATCGGCTTCGGATGAGGGAAGTACAACAGGTGTCTCCTCTGTCGCATGGCCTTCCAGAATATTCGCAAGCATTTCAGGGGTTAGCCGTTGAAGGTTATAATCAATTTCTACGTCTTCATATAAGTTTTCTCCCTCGGGTACATTCCGGATTACCCCCGGCAACTGGTTGGAAGGTGATTGGGCCAGGTCATCTGCCAGGATCAGGATGATCTGGTCATCATGAAGACCGTAGTTTTTCATTAGCTGATAAGTATGTAAAACATCGGCCTGGTGACGGTAGTTCTGCCATCCTTCGGAGGTGGCCATTAAAAAAGCGTAAAGTCCTTCTTTGGGAGGCAAATGCGGCCAGGTTCCCGATGAGGAGAATTGCTGGCGTTTTTCGGCAATGGTGCGGTAAGCAGCAGAGGTGGAACTGATGCGACCTTCACCATCGGTGGTGTAAAAATCGGTAATCACAAACTGACCGGCATCTACACGCCAATGGCCATAAGTGGTGGAGGTTACATCGGTGAAATAGAGCTCGTCGTAATCGAGGGCTCCGCTGGCTCCGCTGATGTTGGGAAAGATGCCTTTTCGAACCGACCGGATGGCGGCACTCAGCTCGTCGCGGTGCCAGCCAGAGTTGCCTTCCCGGCCGGCAACGACCTTTTTAAGGGCCTCCACCAGTTCTTCACCCCCTTCACCGCCGGAGGCTTCAAGCGCAAGTCCCAAAAGCATGACAGCATCGTACATGTGCGAAATAAATGCACTGGGGTACTTATCATGCTTTACATGATACGAAATGTCGAACCCCGAAGACGGGTCAGAGGTGATAGTGGTTCCTTCCAGATTTTCGGCCAGATCACCCAAATCGTCAACCATGGCCTGGAATACTGCCGCGTCTGACATGAGCAGCCGGGCCTGCTGCCCGTTATTTCGGTAAGCCCTGACCAGTGCTGCATTTTGTGCCGGCGAATTGATGGCGGCAATGACGGCATCGGGTTGTTTTTCAATCAGATTGTTCCAGGCTTGTTCTGTGGCTGCCAGGTCACCCGGATCAACTACCCTGATGCCTGCCACTTCCAGCCCCAGTTCGGTGGCAAAAAAGCCAAACCAGTCTTCAAAAGAGGCACCGTACTGCGACTCTTCTGTGATGAGACTGATCCTCCGGGCCCCATCTGACTGCGCCAGCAGCATCAGCGTTTTTGCCTGGGAGATATCCGGTTCCGACAAACGCCAGAAATAATCATACGCTGCAAATGCCCTGGAGATATTGGCAGCAGTGGCTACCGGGGCCATCAGGAGTTTTTTTCCGTTGATAAAGATGGGGGCTACATCATAGACCTCCGAAGAGGTTAAGGGACCAATCACTGCTTTAATGGTTTCATCCGCAACAAAATCTTCGGCAACCGTTTTCAGGTCATTTTTGGCGATGTCTTTTTTTACCAGTTCAAGATTATAGCCCGCTACTCCCCCCGCCATGTTAATATTCTCTACGGCCCAGTCGAGACCGCTGTCCCAGTTGGAGGCATATTCCCCGGAGTAGGGAAGCATGACTCCGATTCTTAGGGTGGGCGGTTGTTCCGGCTCCCAGAACTGACATCCTGGAAAGAAAAAGACAAACAAAGAAAACAATAATCTATTTTTAATGGAACAATTTTTCACTGCTTTACAAAGTTGAATTTACGTCGATCTTCTCAAAACAATGTTAGCAAATTTTCTCTTTTGCACCAAGAAAATAGATATATTTGGAGACATTGTTTTTCCACATTGGATGCTTTCTTGAATTTTTTACTATTGGATACTATAATCGAGTTGGAACATAAAAAAACCTGAAAACATGATCCGACATACAAAAATCTTTTAACCCAGAATATATAGCTGGCAGATTAGATTCCGTATTTTTCTCAATTGTTTTTCCAAATGGCTTGTTTAATAGAGCAAAAAGGATTAAATTTCGGGCATATGTTGACTTTAGTGCTAATCTATAACAGATCATTATAAAAAAAGCTGTCAGTTATATATCATATTTTAAATATTAATTTATTATAATAAAGCCAGGCTATGAAAAAAATCTTTTTTTTTGGAAGTATTTTATTAATTATCGCAAACACCTTATTTGCCGGTCCACGTGTAATTTTTGTAAACGATGATGCTGCCGGGTCCAATGACGGGACAGGGTGGACCGATGCTTTCACCACGTTGCAGGCAGCTCTGGATAACGCAGTTTCTGGTGATCAGATATGGATTGCCGCCGGAACATATTATCCGACATCGTCTTACGGTATGAGTAGCAATAACAATCGTTTACTTCATTTCAGGATGAAAGAGCATGTGCAAATATACGGAGGTTTTGCCGGTTATGAAGATCCTGCTTCCTTTGACATTAATTCACGGAATTTTAATTTATATACAACCATTCTGAGCGGTGACGTTGATATAAGGGGTCGAGAGACGGATAACAGTTTTCATGTTATTTATCACCCTGAAGGACTAGGCCTGACCGGCAATGCTATGCTTGACGGGGTCACAATTACAGACGGCTATGGAAACGGTAGTGGCGAGCATGAAAATTGCGGAGGTGGTATTTGCAATATTGGTTCATCGCCCACATTCTCCAATGTAATCATTGCCGGAAATTTTGCTAATATAGCAGCAGGGATGTATAATGACTGCTCTTCACCAACTTTGTATAAAGTGACCATCAGGTCCAATTCGGCTACAGTTTGCGCAGGAATATATAACACAAATTATTCTTTACCACGAATGGTAAATGTGGACATCAGCGACAATTCGGCGAGGGGCAGTGGCGCTATTGTGAATGAAAATTCATCTCCCCAACTCGCTAATGTAACCATTTCCAACAATAATGGCGGTGGAATAGATAACATAAATTCAAATTCCGTTTTAATTAACAGCATTATCTCCGGCAATAGCAGTTCTTATTTCGGAGGTGGTATCTACAATAAAAATTCGTCACCTGTGCTTACAAATGTGACAATCACCGGCAATAGCAGTTCTTATTCCGGAGGTGGCATCTACAATGAAAATTCATCACCTGTGCTAAATAATTGTATTATTTGGGATAATGCAGCTGATGTTACGGGTAAAGATATATATAGTTACCAGTCGGTGGTAACTTTAAACTATTGCTGCTATGGCAATCAAATTTATGGGGGTGCGCCTGTTGCAAATAACTGTATTACCTCTGATCCGAAATTTGTGTATCCGGTTAACGGTGACTATCGGATTTGTGGTAACTCTCCGTGTGTGAATGCAGGAAAGAATGAGTACAATAACATGAGCTCGGATATCAGGGGAAAAAACCGTATTCAGAATGATATTATCGACATGGGAGCTTATGAGTGGTCAGAAGGAACTGATCCGCTGCTCTTATTAAAAGATATGACCATTTATCTCGATTCTCTGGGAAATGCATCAATTATCCCGTCCGACCTGGTTGTAGAGACTTCGGCAGCAGTTGATACTTTAACAGACATAAATCGTTTTGACTGCTCAAATTTGGGAGATAATGAAGTTGTGGTAACCTTGGTTATTGATCATGTGACATCTATTCATGGTAAAGCTACGGTAACTGTATTGGATACTATCCCGCCAACTTTTTCAGCACCCGCGGATACAACTATTTATACCGATGCTGGCTGTCAATACAACGCAAATGTATTGTACACCGGTGATGTAACCGATGAAAGTGATGCCTGCTGTTCCGCTATAGAGGCTGTATTCTCGGATGAAGTGGAAGAAGGTGATTGTCCGGGAAACCACATAATAACCCGCACCTGGAGTTTGGCAGACAACAGTGGCAACACCGCGATAGATCATGTTCAGATAATTCATGTTTTAGATTCGTTTCCACCGGAAGTTGTGTGTAATTCTATCGATGTTTATCTGAGGGAAAACGGCCATTACGTTTTAACGGGCAGCGATATTGAAGACATTTCAGCAGGGACAACCGATAACTGCACCATCCAAGAGGACTTGGAATTCAGCGTTTTTCCGCGTTCATTTGAATGTGTTCATATTGATCAGAATATCGCGGTAGAGGTCGTTGTAACGGATTTGTGCGGGAATCAGGCCAGTGCCTGGACAACAGTAGCTGTAAAGGATACCATTGCCCCGAATGCCATTTGCCAGGACATAGAGGTTTTTCTTGATCAAGAAGGTGAAGCCAGAATCTTTCCTTACCAGTTAAATTCTGGTGACGGACCAATAATTCAACCAGGCTGGTCACCTACATACAACGATTTGGCTGGTGGCAGTTTCGATGTTTGCGGCATTTCAGCTATGTCTCTTTCAAAAAACATTTTTGGTTGTTCGGATATAGGAGATAATTCCGTTACCTTAACTGTTTTTGATGCCAGTGGAAATCAGTCAACATGTACTTCAGTTGTGACCGTTATGGATACTTTGTCTCCTGAAGCAGACCCTGTCTCCGATATTGTAATCGTGGCAGATGCAGGAAAGTGTTATGTTGAAATGGAATATCCTGAAATTAATTTTTCCGACAATTGCGATGTATCGCTTGAACAACTGAGTGGTTTGGGAGAGGAAGGACTGTTTCCCCTGGGCACAACTACCGAAACCTGGCGTGCCACAGATGCAGCAGGGAATACAGCTATTTTATCTTTCAGTGTAACGGTAACCTCAGTAAATGCACCGCCGACTTTGGATGAGATAAATGATATTTTTGTAAATGAAGATGCAGGTGCGGTTGGAGTTACCTTGACCGGCATTGGTTACGGAGATGATTGCGAAGCCCAGGAAATTTTTTTCTCAGCCGTTTCCGATAATGACTCGCTGTTTTCATCGCTTTCGGTTAATCATAATCCTAATGATTCTATTGCAACTTTATTCTTTCAAACAGCACCTGATAGGAGCGGCTCCGGAATAATAACCATTAACCTCCAAGACAGTGAAGGTGAATTAACCACCAGAACATTCACGCTTACTGTTTATCCGTTAAACGATCCCCCATACCTGGTTAATCCGGTTGCAGACCAAACAGTTCATGCTGGCTATATCCTGAAAGTGCCTATTTCTTCAATGCCAGGCGAAATGTTTGATGACAATGATGACCCTATTCTTTCACTGAATGTTTCTGCTGAAGGTACAAACTTTTTGCCTCCATGGGCAACCATGTCCAGCGATACTTTTGTATGTCAACCTTCTATCGCGGATACGGGTTGTTTAAATATTATCGTTAAGGCCTCCGATGCTGCAGGGGAAACAGTTGCAGATACCTTCTTGGTTTGCGTTGAGGGGTATCCGGTAAATATTGGCTATTCAGACGTGGAAAAGTTCAAAGTGCAAATGTACCCTAATCCAACAAATGATTTTGTACATGTTCGTTTTAACACTTCAGTTCAAGAAATAAAATTATCGATTACGGATATGAATGGAAAAGTAATCTTTACCGAAGAAAATGTGACAACTGGGAAATTAACTTTCAATATGGCGCATAAGCCACCGGGTATTTACCTGGTGAGAATGAGAATAGATAACAGGCCGTTAATTAGGAAGTTGGTTGTAAAAAGATAATTTTTTTGGGAACGATTGCTAAAAAGGGAAAAAGGAGGGAAATGGATTTATTGGCCCGTACATTTTCAATGATGTTGTTGTCGTAACAGATGGAAATGCCGCACTTCCAGCCATAAAGGTCAAAAATGCAGTACCCATTTCCTGGCGAGAGGCCGGGATGAATGAAGGGGTGCAGTTTGCGGTAGCTGGCCACAAGACCCTTTTTGTCCACACAAACATAGGTGTTGTATAGGTGGTCGGCTTCATCTTTTTCAAAGAGTCCGGCTAAGATGACCATGTCCTGTTCCCTGGCAATGGAGGTTAGCTTTTGGATGCTTTCGTCATCCGGAAGGATCTCTGCATAGCTGAGCAACTGTTCTTTGGAAAGGTGGTGGGCAAATGAGTATCCTGTGACAGAACATTCATGAAAAGCGATCACGCGTGCACCCTCCTGCGCTGCTTTCTCGGTGAGTGAGGCGATCACCCCTAAGTTGTAACTTTTTTTACCGCTTTTGTTTTCAAACTGGGCAGTAGCAATTTTTATCCTGTTCATAAGGTTTGTTTTATTTCGAAGTGTGATCGTTTTTTGCGGATTCAGCCAAAAATTCCAGGTTCCTTTTCAATCCTTTATATTTGGTCCGTTTAACGGCTGAATTTTTAAAAAGGGTGTTGAACAGCGGTTTTTCCATCTCGTACCATTCTTCCCTGGTCAGTTCAAGGATTTTATCATTGCTTTTTAACCCCGGTTCCTGATGGGGCTCCGCTTTCAGGTTCCAGGGGCACACATCCTGGCAGATATCACATCCAAACACCCGGTTTTCAAACTGGCCTTTCAGGTTTTCATCCAGGTCTCCTCGTAATTCAATGGTTTGATAAGAAATGCATTTACGGGCATCGATCGTCCGGTTTTCTTTAATGGCATCGGTAGGACAGGCGTCGATGCATCGGGTGCAATTGCCGCAATGGTCACTTACCACTTTGGGTGCATCGTAAGGCAGTTCGATGTCGATGATTAGTTCACCGATAAAAAAGAAACTTCCATGGTGCATCGAGATCAGGTTGCTGTTTTTGCCCACCCAGCCCAGACCTGCCCGCCGGGCCCAGGCCCGTTCCAGGACCGGCGCCGAGTCTACAAACGGCCGGCCGTTGCAGGGGGCAATCTCATCACTGATAAAAGCCAGAAGCTCTTTTAATTTGGCCTTCATTACGAAATGGTAATCGGTACCGTAGGCGTATTTTGAGAGTACCGGCGCATCCTTATCCTGTTGGGTCTTCTCCGGGAAATAGTTCAGCAGGACAATCAGGATCGATTGGGCATTTTCGACAAGTAGCCGCGGGTCGAGCCGTTTATCCATGTTTCTTTCCATATAACCCATTTCTCCATGCATTCCGGCATCCAGCCACTTTTGAAAATGGTCTTTCTCTTCGGAAAGAAAACCGGCAGGCAGAATGGCACATTCCAGAAATCCCAATGATTTTGCCTTTTCTTTTATTATCTTTCGTTTTTTGTTTGCTTCCATCGAAATAAATATATAAAATCTAAAGGCAATGAAACTAAATCGCAGAAGATTTTTAATGGTGTTTGGTGCTGAATCCTAAGGGAGTTTCGCGGCCCTTAGGGATTCCTGCGGTGTGAGCCGTTAGGATGGGTTAACTACATGAATCCCAGTTCCAGACGGGCTTCTTCGCTCATCATGGATTTGTCCCACGGCGGGTCAAACGTGAGGTCGATGTTGACCTCTTCAACGCCCTCCACAGCACGGACAGCAGCGGTTACGTCATCCATCAGGATGTCCACAACCGGACAGCCGGGAGCTGTAAGGGTCATCACAATATTGGCCTTATTGT
>CAYTDH010000135.1:0-10585 GCA_964436325.1 uncultured Tangfeifania sp. | reverse complement strand
ATATTAATCAATTTTTTTTATTCCATTTCCGTTTTATTTTGTTTTTTTGAAGAATGACATCTCGATTCAAAATAGTGGTTCGTTTTGTAGCCGGAATTGCGGCAGCAGTTTTCCTTTATCTCGGATTTTTTATCGCCTGGGCTTCACTAACTGATTACGAGCCCGACAATACCGGTAATGGAGAAAAAATTGCACTTCCGGATGAACAAGGGAATTTTAAGGATTCGGTCCTTACTTTTTTGAGTTGGAATATTGGGTATGCAGGGCTTGGAGCAGAAATGGATTTTTTTTATGACGGTGGCGAAATGGTAAAACCTACTTCGGAGCAACATGATCGCTATTTCTCCGGGATTTTAAGATCACTGCAATCGGAAGACACGCTCGACTTTATTCTGCTTCAGGAGGTTGACCGGAATTCAACACGCACGCAAAGCCAGGACCAAGCGGTGTTGATTGAACGGAAATTGCCGGATTTTTCTCCCGTCTTCTGCACCAATTACAAAGTGCGTTTTGTTCCGGTACCCTTTTTCAATCCCCTTGGTCGCGTTGAGATGGGGCAAATGACCCTTTCCGGACCAAAACCGGTGTCTTATCACCGATATTCATATCCCGCTGAATTTGGATGGCCTTTTCGCCTGTTTATGCCTGACAGGTGTTTTGTTGTAACCCGATATCCTCATGAAAGCGGAGTTGATGTTGTGGTAATAAATACACACAATTCGGCATATGACACCAGTGGAAAACTACGTGAGCAAGAGATGCCGGTTATCCGCGATTATATGCTGGATCAATATGAGCAAGGACATTATGTGATTGCAGGAGGAGACTGGAATCAAAACCCTCCTCATTATCAACAGGAAAGAATCGATTCCCCTTACCGGGCCGTTACCCGTATTTTGCTCGACGATACCCTTTTTCCCGAAGACTGGACTATTGCCTGGGAGCCTCAAAAGCCTACCAACCGCGATGTTTCATCGACTCTGCATAAGGAAATCACAGAAGTGACCATCATCGATTATTTTATTGTTTCACCCAATGTTCAGGTCACGGAAATCCAGACGCGGTCTCAGGAATTCCGGTATTCCGATCATGAACCTGTTTTTTTGAAGGTGAAGCTGAAATAAATTGATTTTTACAGGGAATCATTATCTTTGTCTTTTCAATCAAAACGTGAGTAAATGTTAGAAAGGATCAAGGCTTTAAAGCAGGAAATTGAAAATGCCGGTGCTTCTTCACCCGATGAAGTTGAAGCGCTGAGGATCAGATATATTAGCAAAAAGGGCAGCATCAATCAGCTTTTTGCCGATTTTAAAAATGTGCCCAACGAACAAAAAAAGGAGGTAGGAAAAGCCATTAATGATCTTAAAAATTTTGCCCTTGAAAAAATCAATGCGTTGCGGGATTCTTTTCAGCAGGCCGATGCCGGAACATCGGGAATGGACCTGACCATGCCGGCAGAGCCATTGCCCCTTGGGACGCGTCATCCACTGGCCCTGGTAAAAAATGAAATCATTGCCATATTCGGACGACTGGGATTTACCGTGGCTGAAGGACCTGAAATTGAAGACGACCGGCACGTTTTTTCGGCATTGAATTTCCCTCCTGAGCACCCGGCACGCGACATGCAGGATACTTTTTTTATCGAAAAAGACCCCGATGTGCTGCTGAGAACGCATACTTCCAGTGTTCAGGTCAGGGTTATGGAGAAACAACAACCTCCCATCCGTGCCATTTTTCCGGGCCGTGTTTTCCGGAATGAAGCCATTTCAGCACGATCGCACTGTATTTTTCATCAGGTTGAAGGGCTGTATGTTGATGTCAATGTTTCGTTTGCCGATTTAAAACAGACTCTGCTCTATTTTGCCAAAGAGCTGTTCGGGGAAGATACCCAAATCAGGTTGCGCCCTTCTTACTTTCCTTTTACCGAACCCAGTGCCGAACTCGATGTGAGTTGCACCATTTGCGGAGGTGAGGGGTGCAACGTATGCAAATATACGGGGTGGCTCGAAATTCTGGGATGTGGCATGGTCGACCCTAACGTGCTGGATGCCTGCAATATCGATAGCCGGAAATTTACCGGGTTCGCCTTTGGAATGGGTATCGAACGCATCGCCATGCTCCGTTATGGCATTAAAGATATCCGCCACTTTTTTGAGAATGATGTTCGTTTTTTAAGGCAGTTTGAATCGGCCCTTTAAGCCCTTTTGTTTTCAATCCCCGCTTTTTCACGGTATTTCCCGGGAGTCATGTCTTCAAAAGTCCTGAAAACACGAATGAACGTACCCACGGATCCAAATCCGGCCGCCTCAGCGATATAATTAAGCGAATAATGCTGTTTGGATTCATCGGTCAGCAATTTTTTGGCTTCGATAACCCGGTATTCATTTACATATTCATTGAAAGAACACGAAAATGAATTGTTAATAAGCGATGAAACATAAGACCGGTTTGTGCCGATCAAACTGGCTACCTCTGTGATTTTCAGATCGGGTTTCCGGTAAATGTTTTTTTGATCAAAAAGGTCCACCAGTTGTTCACGTAGTTTTTCCTTCGGTTTTTCTTCCAAAACCACAGAATCGTTTTTCTCATCACGCCGCAAGTCCACTACCGTGTGATTTTGTTTATACCCCAGAAGTCCGATAAAAAAAAGCAGTACACTGAAAACAGAGGAGGGAATGAGCAAAAGAAAAATCGAATCCAAAAAATAATCCCGGCCAATTGTATTGAAAATGACACTTGCAATGGAAGTGGCCACAAAGGAATAGAGCAGGTATTTTACCCAAGCAAGTGTTCTGCTTTCCAGATTGGAATAGAAATTGGCTACCTGGCGGTTGTATTTCAGCACCAGTTTTCGTCCTTTTACCAGAAAAAAGATCACCTGGATTGAGAAAACCACCCGACTAAGGATGTAATTCCATTTTTGTAACGAAATGAGGATTGAGTCATCCGAAATTAATGGTGAGGACAAGAGAAATTTTTCAATATACCGGTATTTTTCTCCTTCAGGCATTTGAAGGTAAAGCCCAAATGCGATCAGTCCGAAAAGCGCGCCCGGCAATAGCATTCGCAGGTTAGTCCAATGCAAACGGGTTTCTACAGTCAACAGTTTAATATACCAGTAATAAAGCGGATAAACCGAAAGTGAGGAAAAAATATAAATGGGGTCAAATACCTGATAGACATCAACAGTTTTTTGGAAAAAAATGGCATGGGAAAGATAGACCAAGAAAGCCATAAACATAAAAATCCCCAGCAAAAACCGGGCTCGGTTTTTTTCCTGTTTTGATAATAACAACACCACCGACCAGAAGAATGTTACATACATCGGTGTGTAAACAATCAGATCCCCGGTCATATTCCTGAATTGAGATTTTCATTCATTTCCATCCGCAAAAATATCCATTCCCTCCAATAAGAGCCCAATTTTTTACGATTTGAACATCGATTTTACCATTTGGACATACTTAAAACAACGGATCAGGTACATTTGCCCTTGAAAAACACAGAGCAAAAGGACGCTCTTGTTTCAGAATAAAAAAAGCCCTTAGGAAGTTCCTAAACAGAAAATGGAGAAAGGTGTGAATCCTTTCTCCTGTATTTTTTCGTATATCAGCCAGAAATCCACTCCTATAAGTTCAAAAAAAAGTCACGAAGGCACAAAAGTATTAAGAATTACAAAAAGTTAATAGTCAGCAAAAAGTAAATAGTCAGCAATCTATTCTTAGTGCCTTTGTGCCTTCCTTCGGGCCTTTGTGGTTCAACAATTACTCCCCAAAAACCCCTTAACTCAACCGAGCGAAGCGATTCCAAAACAACCGCACCCCCACCACGACAACAAAGACAACCACGACAACTCCTCCTATCCGGGCAAAGCGAACCACACCCGCAAATCCAAACAAGCAACAAGCAACAAGCAACAAGTAACACCAAACACAGAACCAGATTTGTAATTCTAAGTTTACTTTGCTATTCTAAAGGAAATCTTTGTACTTGACAACCCTGGTGGCAAAAACTATTTTAAACTTCAAACGAGTCAACCTCCCGGTAGGCTTTAATCAAAGCTTTCTCTCCTTCAACACCCGGCATCGAATTGCCATGCTCCATGCCCATAACGCCATTAAAACCGCGGTCGTAAATGTATTTGAAAACATTTTTATAATTGATTTCCCCGGTTGTAGGTTCTTTACGGCCGGGATTATCTCCAATCTGGAAATAGGCAATTTCATCCCATGTCAAATCAATATTGCGGATAAGGTTCCCCTCATTTTTCTGCATATGGTAAATATCGTAGAGAATTTTACAGGCAGGGCTATTCACCGCTTTGCATATCATATAGGTCTGTTCCGAGGTACGCAGGTAAAGATCGGGAGAGTCAGATAATGGTTCCAGCACCATCACCAGGCCGTGGGGTTCGAGAATCTCGGCACCGCGACGCAGGGCATCGATTACATTGGCATCTTGTATACCCATTGGCAGGTTGCGTTCAAAACCACCGGGGACGACCGTCATCCATTTGGCATTCACCCGTTTGGCTACATCAACGGCCCTGCGGCAGCCATCCAGGAAAATGTCCACATATTCCTGTTTTCCCGCGGCCAGCGTATTGGCCATATTGCCGCCTTTGTCAATCACAAAAACACCCATGGTCATATCCAGCCTGGCCAGGGCCTCTCCAATTTTGTTCTGGGTCTGGGGGTCCCTGCCCATCATGCCGTTGTCTTCAAATGCGGGAAATCCCTGGTCGGACATAAACTGGATTTGATCAATCAAATCCTTGCCGGCACTGTTGGAAAACATGCCGAAATGAGGGGCATAATTTAGCTTAAAAGGAGTGCTGTTGGAGGAGGTGGCATCCGCTGCAACGGCTCCCATGTAATTTCCCAGTCCGGCCATGGCAACGCCACTGACGGCTGCACGTTTTAAGAAATTTCTTCTTTTCATGGTTTATCGGTTTTAATATTTTTTGACATTATTGGGTAAATTTAATGAAATGTTTCTGAACTCGGGCAATGAAGGTGGTGTTTTGACCCTCTGTTGATTTCCTATATTTCTTAACTGAGTTTTGTTTCCTTCCAAAAGAGTTATTAATTTTAACCTGAAATTTGCCGAATCAACTAAAATGAAATAGATATGAATAGAAAACTTCGCATGGGAATGGTTGGCGGAGGCACCGACGCCTTGATTGGTGCTATTCACCGCCATGCCGCTTTTCTTGATAACCAGGTGGAACTGGTTTGCGGCTGCTTCAGTGTAAATCCTGAAATTTCTAAGGCCTCCGGAAAATTGTATTATCTTCCGGATAACCGGGTGTATGAAACCTATCAGGAAATGTTCGAAAAGGAGGCTAAACTGCCACCGGAGGAGCGGATGGATTTTGTTACGATTGTTACTCCCAACTTCGTCCATTTCAAACCGGCCATGATGGCGCTCGAAAACGGGTTTAACGTAGTGCTTGACAAACCCATTACGTTCACCCTCGATGAAGCCCTTCAACTGAAAGAGAAACTCGATGAAACAGGAATGACCCTGGCATTGACGCACACCTACTCCGGATACCCGGCTGTTAAGCACGGGCGTAAGATGATTGCCGACGGTGCGCTGGGGAAAATCCGGAAAATTTATGTGGAATATCCTCAGGGATGGCTTTCCACCAACATGGAAGACCAGGGGGTGGCACAGGCCTCATGGCGGACAGACCCCTCCAAATCGGGGAAAGCAGGTTGCATGGGCGATATCGGAACGCATGCCCACCAAATGGCTGAATACATTTCGGGATTGAAAGTAACTGAACTGTGCGCCGAACTCAAAACGTATGTTCCCAACCGCCGCCTCGATGATGACGGAGCTGCCCTCCTGCGCTTCGATAATGGCGCAACCGGCGTTCTTATGGCCTCACAGGTGGCCGCCGGTGAGGAAAATGCCCTCAAAGTCAGGGTTTACGGTGAAAAAGGTGGCATCGAATGGTTCCAGCACGAACCCAATACCCTAATCGTGAAATGGCTCGATCAACCCACTCAGATTATGCGCGTGGGGGCTACCCTCGACAGCGATGTGGCTGCCCATAATACCCGGACTCCCGGAGGCCACCCCGAAGGATACCTCGAAGCCTTTGCCAATATTTACCGCAATTTTGCCACTACCCTGATGGCCCGCATGGACGGGAAAGAACCTACTCCCGAAATGCTCGACTTCCCGGGTATTGAAGATGGTATCCGTGGTATGCAGTTCATCGATACTGTAGTTCAGGCAGGTTACGACCACGATGTGAAATGGGTAAAATTCATGGATTAAAATTTAACGATTATGGCAAGACCAGTAACATTATTTACCGGACAATGGGCCGATCTTCCCATTGAAACCATGTGTCAAAAAGCGAAGGCATTTGGCTATGACGGCCTCGAGCTTTGTACCTGGGGCGATCATATGGAAATTGATAAAGCAGACCAGAAATATTGCGACGACCGCAAAGCCCTGCTCGATAAATACGGCCTGAAGTTATTCACTATCTCCACCCACCTGGTGGGGCAATGTGTGGCCGATGACCCCATCGACGAGCGCCATAAGGGTGTACTTCCCGATTACATCTGGGGCGACGGCGATCCTGAAGGGGTCAGGCAACGGGCTGCCGAGGAGGTGATCAAAACTGCAAAAGTGGCTAAGATGCTCGGCCTGGATACGGTGGCCGGGTTTACCGGAAGTCCCGTCTGGAGAATGTTGTACCCCTTTCCGCCTACACCCATGGATATGATCGAAAAGGGCTATGAAGATTTCGCCAAACGGTGGCTTCCCATCCTCGATGAATTCCAGAAAATTGGGGTGAAGTTTGCCCTGGAGGCACACCCCACCGAAATCGCATTCGATATTCATACGGCACACCATACGCTCAAAGCACTCGATAACCATCC
Organism: uncultured Tangfeifania sp.; assembly: GCA_964436325.1. GTDB lineage: Bacteria > Bacteroidota > Bacteroidia > Bacteroidales > Prolixibacteraceae > Tangfeifania. Next base: position 3,680 of record CAYTDH010000135.1, on the reverse strand, counting down.
TGCCTTTGGGTTTAACTACGATCCCAGCCACCTGGGATACCAGCATGTGGATTATGTGAAATTTATCTATGAATTCGCAGACCGCATTTTCCACGTACACATGAAAGATGCCTACTGGAGCGATGTGCCCATGGGAATCGGCGTATTCGGAGGTCATTCTGAATTTGGCGATAACCGGCGCTATTGGAATTTCCGGAGCCTGGGACACGGGAAAATTAATTTTGAGAATATTATCCGTGCCCTTAACGATATCGGGTATACCGGTCCACTCTCCGTGGAATGGGAAGACAGTGGCATGGACCGTGAAGCAGGAGCCACCGAAGCCAGTCAGTTTGTAAAAACGGTCGATTTTGAACCTTCCAACGTGGCATTCGACGACGCTATGCAAAAAGAAAAATAAAAGCAGGTACCAAAAGGATCCTACCTTTGTTTGACAGCAGAAAAATGGTCTCATCATCCGTGATGAGACCATTTTTTTTATTCCTTTGGTTTTGTAGGATTCTGTTTCCGGTTTTTTAGGTACCGCTCCGATTTCCCCCATAATTTCCCCGCTTTCCTGAAAAGCTTTTTGGTCGCTTTCTCCATGGATTCATCCGCTTTCCGGTAGGTCTCACTTTGGTGTATCTTTTCGGCGGCTTCGTCAATGAATTCTTCTGCTTTATCGATCCATTGACCGGCTTTCCCCTTTTCATTCTCCTTTTGCTTGTCCGGTTCCTTATTTTTTTCCTGATTCATACGGTGATTTTTTTAATTCCTCCCTGTAACTTTAGTCAAAGGTAATTATTGCCTGTTAAATTCCCGGAAATAATCGTAAATTAAGGGTTCGAAAAACCCAAAACTCATTGAGTTGCATTCGAAAGCAATTCAGGTGATTATTTGTCATATGGCAAATTTTTTCCGGCTTGGGGTTCTTTTCTTTGTAAAGGAATTCAATAGTGATTTTTTACTTAAATGATTTCCCATGGAAAAAGTAGTTATCTTTGTTATTAACAAAGTGAAAAAATGACCTAATCATGAAAGCAATTTTTGGCTATTCCCTCATTATCGTACTTTTTTTAATCTCTTCCTGCACTCCGGGAAGCAAACAACAGACAGGCAGCGGCAGCGGAGAAGATCTTCCCCGTATAGCTATTTGTGGCCTGGCCATTGAGTCGAGTACTTTTTCACCTGCTGTGAGCACGGAAGAAGCCTTTCGCACCCGGCGCGGCGAAGAAGTTTTTTCCTACTATCCGTTCATGGCTGAAGATTCACTGACACGTAAGCGGGCCGATTGGGTACCCCTTATGCGGGGGCATGCCATTCCCGGAGGGATTGTTACCCGCGAAGCTTATGAGTCGCTGGTTGGTGAAATGCTGGAAATGCTGAAAGAGAGCGCTCCTTACGATGGGATATTTTTTGATATCCACGGCGCGATGAGTGTAGTGGGGCTGGATGATCCCGAAGGGGATATGATTGTTCGCATTCGTGAAATCGTGGGGAAAGAACCGGTGATTTCCACGTCAATGGACCTGCATGGAAACGTCACTCCCCGGTTGGCTAAGAATACCGATTTAATTACCTGTTACAGGATGGCTCCTCATGAGGATGCCATTGAGTCGAAAAAGCGGGCTGTTGTTAACCTGTTGGACCGCCTCGAAAGCGGGAAGGGAAAACCGGCTTACAAAGCATGGATTCCGGTTCCCATTTTGTTGCCCGGCGAAAAAACAAGCACACGAATAGAACCGGCCAAGAGTCTTTACGCCATGGTTGAACCCGCTGCCGCCCGCGAAGGGGTCATCGATGCTGCCATTTGGGTGGGGTATGCCTGGGCGGATGAGCCGCGCAATCATGGGGTGGTAATGGCCACTGGTGATGATAAAGAACAGGTGACCCGCACCGCAGAGGAACTGGCCGCTGAATTCTGGCGGGTTCGCGAAGAATTTGAATTTGTTGCCCCGGTTGCTCCGCTCGAGGAGTGCCTTGACATGGCCATCGCCAGCGAAGAGAAACCTTTCATCATCAGCGATATGGGAGATAATCCTACAGCCGGTGGGGCAGGGGATGTCACCTGGACCGTGACGAAGATCCTTGCCCGCCCTGAATTTAAAACAGAAGAGGGCCCCTCACTCATCTATGCCTCCATCCCCGGACCCGGGTTTGTTGAAAAAGCCGTGGAAGCAGGCGTGGGTAATGAGGTGGAAGGATTTGCCGGTGCCAATATCGATGACCGGTATGCTCCTCCCGTGAAACTGAAAGGAACCGTGAAAGCCATCGAACATGGCGATCCGGATGCAGAGACCGAAGTGGTCGTTCAGGTGGGTAGCGTAAATGTCATTGTCACCAAAAAACGGAAACCCTACCATCATGAAAGGGATTTTACCCGGCTGGGGCTGAATCCCCGCGAAAGCGATATCCTGGTAGTGAAAATTGGCTACCTGGTGCCCGAATTATACAATATGCGCGGCGACTGGATCATGGCTTTAACCCCGGGAGGTGTGGACCAGGACCTGGAACGCCTGGGGTATGAGCGGATAAAAAGACCCATGTTCCCGCTGGATAAGGATATGGAAGACCCGGACCTGAACGCAAGGCTGATTCCATCCTCTGAATCAGGTAGCCTCGAATACCCACCTGCTAAATAGTTTTTTAAAATGGATACCAATATGACGTACTTACCCAAAGAGACCCGTTACGACGAGATGACCTATAACCGTTGCGGCAAGTGGGGACTGAAGCTCCCTGCCGTTTCACTGGGCTTCTGGCACAATTTTGGGGGCATTGATGTTTTTGAAAACGGCCGGGCCATGATGCACCGTGCCTTTGACCTTGGAATAACCCATTTTGATTTGGCGAATAATTACGGTCCTCCTCCCGGATCGGCAGAGGAGAATTTTGGAAAAATCATGAAGCAGGATTTCATGGCTTACCGCGACGAATTGATTATTTCCACCAAAGCCGGATTTTTAATGTGGCCCGGACCATACGGAGAGTGGGGAAGCCGGAAATATTTGCTGGCGAGCCTCGATCAAAGTTTAAAACGGATGGGGCTGGAATATGTGGATATTTTCTATTCTCACCGACCAGATCCCGACACTCCCCTGGAGGAAACCATGATGGCCCTTGATCAGGCTGTTCGCTCGGGAAAAGCTTTATATGCCGGCATTTCCAATTATCCTGCACCAATGGTACAGGAAGCGGCAAAGATTCTCAGGGAGCTGGGAACTCCCTGTTTGATTCATCAGCCCCGCTATTCGATGTTTGAGCGGTGGGTGGAGGACGGACTGCTCGATACCCTTGAAGAGGAAGGTATTGGCTGTATTCCCTTCTCCCCTTTGGCCCAGGGGTTGCTCACCGACAAATACCTCGATGGTATTCCCCAGGGATCGCGTGCGGCGCGCGAAGTTTTCCTGAAAAAGGAAGCAGTGGATTCCGCTCATTCGAAAATTGTTAAACTGAATGAGATTTCCCGGAAGCGCGGACAATCACTTGCCCAAATGGCGCTTGCCTGGGTGTTGAAAGACAAAAGGATTACCTCGGTTCTGATTGGTGCCAGTTCAGTTAAGCAAATTGAGGATAATGTGGAGATGTTGAAAAAACAGGGTTTTACCGAAGAAGAACTGAAAGAAATTGAGGATGTTTTGAGGTAAAAAAAAAGCCCGCGTTTCGTGCGGGCTCTTTTTACTATGTTTTTGTTTCTTTAA
>CAYTDH010000134.1:0-10650 GCA_964436325.1 uncultured Tangfeifania sp. | reverse complement strand
GGTAGCGGCAATCACCCGGACATCCGTTTTAAGCGTCCGGGTGCCTCCCAAACGCTCAAATTCGCCTTCCTGAAGAACCCTCAAGAGCTTAACCTGCAGTTTCGGGGGCAATTCCCCGATTTCATCCAGAAAAATGGTTCCTTTATCCGCCAGTTCAAACCGGCCGTTCCTTTTGGTGTAGGCCCCGGTAAATGCACCTTTCTCATGACCGAACAGTTCACTTTCAACCAAATCGGGAGCAAGGGCAGCGCAATTCACTTTTATCAGGGCGCGGTCACTCCGGTTACTGTTGTTGTGGATAGCACGGGCAATCAATTCCTTGCCCGTCCCGGTTTCCCCCTGTATCAAAACCGTTGAGTCAGTAGCAGAAACCTGCTCAATTTCCTTGAGTACATTCCGGAACCCGGGACTTTTGGTAATGATCTCTTCAAAATTAATATTTAACTTAATCTCTTCCTGCAAATAGACGGTTTCCTCCTGCAATTTATCCTTTAATTTCCGGACAATTTCTTCTTTCTCAATCAGCTTTTGTTCGGCTTCCTTAATATCAGAAATATCCGTTACAAAACCCTCAATGGCAACAACCTCATCCCGATCATTACGAATGCCTGTACCCTGCTCCCAAACCCATTTTAATTGATCTGAGGCGGTAAGAATCCGGTATTTTATCTGAAATGACTGGTTCCGGCTTACTCTCTCCTTCACTGAACTCCAAACCGCATTCCTGTCTGCCGGAATTATTAAATCCTGGTAGGAAATAATCTGATTGTGAATGAGTTCAGAGGGAAGATAGCCTGTCAGCTTTTCACATCCCAGGCTTACAAACTCCATGGTCCAGTTTTCATCGAAAAGACAGCGATATGCCATCCCGGGCAAATTGCTCATCAGGGTAGATAATTTCCGCTGGCTCTCCAGAAATTTGTCATGAAAACCCTGCTCTTCTGTAAGGTCCTTCACGAAACTCACTGTATACGCATTGCCCTCAAAATCAATAAGATTTTGCCTGACTTCAATCTCTATAACATGACCATCGTGATGAGGTTGCTGCTTTTTAAAACGAATTTCCTTTTTGATTTTCAGTTGCTCCCATCGCTCTCTCCACGTAGTTTCATTTTCATCAGGATGAAGATCATAAATTTTTTTTCCTGTTATTTCCTCATAACCGGCTCCCGTCATTTTCAGGGCAGCGGGATTCAAATGCTGGATAGTCCCTTCCGAATCAATCCAAAAAACGGATTCTGCGGACTGTTCCAGGGTAAAATAAGATAATCGTTGAATTTCGAATTGATGCAACATCACCTGGTACTTTCATTCATAAAATCAGAAGGTTAAATATAAAAAAACTTTTTCCGCCGGAATATGTTTTCCACGTTATTCTGAAAAATTCACGGAAAGAACGCGTTAACCGGATACATATCCCCGTGAAAAAAGGCAGAAACCTCACGATTCCTGCCTTTAGAGAAAAAACCCTGTTCTCTTATTTTTTGTCAAGAACGAGTTTTTTCAGCACCTGTTCGTTATTAAACTCTATCCTTACAAAATAAATTCCTGAGGCACTTTCCGACATGTCAAACTCAATCCTACGGGAAGCTGTGTATTCTTTCTGAAATACCTTTCTTCCATTGATATCGAGAACGGTCAGCATGATGTCATCAGCAGTTGTTCCGATATTCACTTTGACCTTTCCGCGAGTGGGGTTCGGAAAAAGAAGGACTTCAACCCGATCAGCTTCCGGAAGTTCAGTTGCTGTAGGATATCCATCCACACATACCTGAAAAGTATCTTTGGAAACCGCCTGGCCATCCGATGCTTCCACCACCAGGTTTTCACAGCCTGTATCGGCTATCAAGGGTCTGGCAAAAATGGTGTCCTCCTTGATTTCTATCCATTCAGGAAGGGAGTCTCCACTTTCTGTCATAACAGAAAGCGCCAGCATATCTCCGTCGATATCATCGAAATACATTCCCGGTTCATTGCTGACAGGAATTTTCATGACATAAGAAGCATGAATGACCTGATCGGCAATGGGATTAACCAGGAAGGGCGGATCATTCACCGGTGTAACGGTTACCCCAAAATCCCTGGTTATGTGCTTACCCCCGGCATCTGTAACGGTTACCTCTACCAGGGCCTCTCCATTGCTGTCGGGTAAAATGGAAAGGATTAGTTTGCCGGAACCGGAGTCCGCAGTGTACATTACGGAATCCACCATTACAAATCCATTTCCCTGAGTTACTTGAGCTGAAACGTTCACCGTTTCTTCAACACAATCGTTCCCATATGAAATACCCGTTAACTCAACAGCGACCGAACCGGTATCCTCGGGAATTTCCAAATGGGGTATTTCATCAAGTTCGGGCGGAGCATTCGAAGTGTTAACGGTTACTACAAAGCTTATTTCCGATGAAGTATTTCCTGAAGCATCAATAGCCACCCATGTTTCCGTTGTACTTCCAGGAGGGAACAAGCCATCGGGACCAAGTCCGGAAACAAGGATAAGCTCTGCATTACAGTTGTCTGAAATCACAAGTTCCGGATATTCGATGGTGGTTTCGCAAACTCCGGGATCAACCTCAATTTCAATATCTGAGACAGCTTCTATTTCAGGAGATGCAGCATCTTCAACAGTTACCAAAGAGGTGCAGGAAGAAAAATTGCCACTTGGATCGGTAACCGTAAGGGTAACGGCATTCTGACCAATATCGGAACAGCTAAATTGCTGTTTATCGAGCGAAACAGTCTCTATACCGCAGGCATCGTAGCTGCCCTCATTCAGACCGCTATAGGTGCGAGCCCACTCGGGCCGGCTGCCATCATTGCGCCCTGCATTGATATCGCCAGGGAAAATAAAGGCCTTGCCATTTTCATCAAGAGTAAGGGTTATGTCTTCACAAATGGCCCTGGGTGTAATGGTGTCAAGCACGGTCACCGTGGTTTGACAAGAGGACCTGTTGCCATATTCGTCTATTGCGAAAAGGGTCACAGGCACATCCTGCCCAACATGGATACACTCAAAAGACCGGGGGAATGCGTAAACATCTATAGCTTCAAAAGAGGTACAGGCATCGGTTGTTCCTTCCGCCATTTGGCGAATATCGCGCCGGCTTAAAACATATTCACCGTTGCTGCCCAGATAGACTTCCATGGGATTACAGGAAATTTCCGGAGGAGTCTTATCTGTTACCGTGACATCCGCAGAACAAACGGAAGTATTTCCATTGACATCAGTAACAGTGAGGGTAACGGTATTTACCCCCACATCGGAACAATCAAATTCCGTTTTGTCAATGGCAAGCCAGTCTATGCCGCAGGCATCTGCAGAACCGTTATCGATTTGAGAAGCGACAAGCGTCCCTGTTCCGTTTGCATCGAGGAAAACCGTAACCGGCTGGCATATGGCCTCCGGAAGAATGGTGTCCTTCAGCTTTACCCAAAATGAACATGAATTCTGATTGTTTTGAGCGTCAGTAGCCGTCAGTATTACTTCTGCCGAGTCACTGAAAAGTGTGCCTGGTAATGGCGACTGGGTTACCAAAGGATTGGGATCACATAAATCCGAAACGCGGGCCAGTGAAGTATAATCTGGTAATGTTCCCTGACAGGTTTCATCTGCAAAAAGGAAAGTATCTTCCGGACACGCAATGGAAGGAGGTTCATCATCCAATACTTCGATGACTGCTGTGGCGGTATCAGAACATCCCAAAATAGTATCAGTGACCGTGAGAACAACTTGAAACGTTCCATAAGTGGTGTAGTTATGAATGGGATTCTGAGCAGAAGAGAACGATCCATCCCCGAAGTCCCAATGCCAGGTGTCGGGCGAGGTAGAGTTATCGGTAAAAAATACCGGATGGGGAAGTGTACACCCAAGGGATGGGTTAGCTGTAAATGCTGCCTTGGGAGGCTGCACCGTAATATAGGATATCTTGGTAATGCTGTCGGTACATCCAAAGGCGTCAGTTACTTTTAATTTCACCGAATAGCTTCCGGGATTTTGGTAAACATGCGTTGGATTTTGGATATTTTCAACTGTTGTTCCATCCCCAAAATCCCAATGCCAGCTAATGGCATCAGCCGACAAATCAGTGAATGAGATCTCTGACTCAAAGCATGAAACAGGATGATCGGCAGAAAAATCTACCCTGGGGCCCTCCACAATCAGATTAAAGGTACATTCAGAAGAATTCACTCCGTCAGAAGCGGTTAAAGTAATAAGCGTGGTGCCCGTTTCAACAACCGTTCCAGGTTCAGGAAGCTGGGTAACCACTGGATTACCACAATTATCGGTGGCATTCGCCATAGTGCTGTAATCCGGAATGATAAACTGACAATTGGCTCCGCGTGAAACGGTTTGATCGCCCGGGCATGTTAGGCGGGGAGAGAGGGTATCAACAACCGTAACTTGTGCAGAGCAGAGAGACTGATTTCCGTTGACATCGGTAACTGTTAAGGAAATCTCCCGGGAACCTGCATCAGAACAATAAAAGAGGCTGTCGCTCAAAACCATTGTACTTATATCGCAATTATCAACAGACCCATTGTCAATCATCGAAGAATCGATGGATGCCTTTCCGTTTTCATCGAGATAAACGGTTATATTCTGGCAAAAAGCCTGAGGCGAAATGGTATCCCGGACCGTAACATCAGCGGTGCAGGTTGCGGTATTACCGCTTTCATCTTCCACCGAAAGGGTAACGACCTGAAGACCCGTATCCGTGCAGGAAAAAGCAGTCTTGTCCAGTTCCAGGGTCTCCACACCGCAATTATCATTCGAACCATTGTCAACCATCGAAGCATCGAGAAGTGCGCTCCCATTTTCGTCGATGTAAAGGTCTGCATCCCTGCAAACAGCCATTGGATCAAGGGCATCCAAAACGGTTACCGACGCATAACAGGTATCTGAAACCCCACTTGAATTCGTGGCTATCAATCCAATGGTAGTCTGGGGCATGTCCGAACAGGTAACCCTATTATTTATCAGGGAAAGCGAAGGATTTTCGCAAACCGCACTGGAACCATTATCAATTTCATCCGGGGTTAAAATATATTCTCCGTTGGCACCGAGGTAAACGGTAATATCCTGGCATACCGCCTTCACAGGTTCAAAGTCACTTTTATAGCGCTGTAAAAAGATTTCATCCCGGTTTTGTGAAGCACCAAACCAGGTTATCCAGTAGTTGTCATCGTTATTTCCATATGTAATGGAAGGAGCCTGGGCTGTAAGCGTGACATCGTCAATCTTTACTGCAGTCTGAAGATGATTGCAATCTCCGGTAAAAACTTCCTGCACCCAAATCCCCTGGGTAGCTCCTGAAAGAGCACTCCAGGCAACCAGAAAATTTTGTTTCTCCGGATTAAAAACAACATCAGGCTGGGCTTCGGGGATGTCATCCAGCCCCAGGTTAAAGCTTGTTCCTGAAAGGGTTCCTGTTCCTTCGGTAATTTGGGCAGTTACCAAACCGTTAAAATTATCGTAAACCATTAAAAACTGATTCGTGGAATTATTAAAAGCTATTGCCGGACGAACAACTCCGGTAATAGAAGCATAATCATTCAAACTCCCCGTTGTACCATCTGTTTTTACGGTTCTTGAAAACAAATTTGAAGCATAATCAGCCCAGACTACAAGAAAATGGTTATCTACAGTATTGTAAGCAATATCAATGGAATAAGGAAAAAGATAACCGCCAGGCACTGTACCCAGCGTCATATCGGATCCCGATTGAACTCCGTTTAAATCATAAACTTTGGCCGTAACAGTTAAACTTGTTGTATCATAAAAAGCAACCAGAAAATTTCCTGCGTTATCCGAACCAACGGAAGCCGACATGTTCCAGGTGTTATTGGCGGCGACCAAAATTTCTGCCACCTCTGTTTCAGCAGCAACATCAATGATCGAGAGCATAACCGAATCTTTTCCCGGCGCATAACTTTCCAGCCAGACGACGGCAGCGGTTCCGGTGGAGGCATCATAAGCAACACGGGGCCGCTCGGAATACCTGAATGTTCCGGAAGGAGCGGAAGATAAAACATTTCCGTTTGGTGAAGGAGTGCCCGAAACCCCAGCTTCGGTTTGAAAATTATAATAAATCCGGTCAAACCCGTTTTCATTTCCCTTCCAGACCGTTAAAAACTTATTCTGCTGACTGCAAAAAACAACCTGCGGAAAGGTTGCTGAATTTGAATTTGTTCCGATTTTTACATCATTTCCGGTTTCGGAGCCTGAAACAACGGTAAATAAAAAAATGAAGGAAGCAAAAAGCAAGTAGTTGATGTAATGTTTCTTCATATGATTAGAAATGAATCATTAAACGAATAAATAAGGGTTCAGCCAGCCTGAACGGTAATCATTGTCAAGAAGGGCAAATTTTTCTTCAAATTCATCCACCGGCTCAAAGGTTTCCAGAACTTCATTCTCAGGGATTCCCCTGGGAGACATAACGGTTTTGTTTAACATCAACCGGTTATAAACCACCCCTGATTTTTTATTTACAAAGACTTTCCCCCGTGGGGAGTTAAAAGAGCAATGCTGAAGGGCATGAGCAATCCGGTCTCCGGAGTAATCGCCGGAGCATTCAGAAAGGGAGGCATAAACGAGTTGCCCGGTTTCATAACCCAGCAGGCTGAAAAGATTGGGTGTTTTATTCCACTGCTTAACGTATTTCTGAACAAATTTTTGATTTTCCTCATTCCTGAGATTTCTATTCCAGCTTCTCACGCTTAAAATATTTTGAGCTGCACCACCTAAATCAAGCAGCCGGTCTTCCTCAGTGGAAAATGCAGAAGCAAAAACAGGTATATCAAGATTGCTGAAATAAAGATTCCGGATTAAATCATCGGAGGTTTTCCCGTGGGCAAACAGATAAACAGCATCCGGCTTTAATTCACGGAGTTTTTCAACTACTCCAGAGGTAAAATCAGGAGTATCCTGCGCAGCCATAATGGTTTCCGGCGGGTTTCCTCCTGCCGACTCTACTCCCTGACGGAAGGTAAACAAAGAATCGTACCCGCTGTCGTAAAAGGAGGTGACAACTGCAATGTTTTTTCCAAATTTTTCAACGGCATATTGACCGGTATGATAAGCAGCCTGGTACAAATTGAGTCCGTTAAAAAAAAGAAACCTGTTTTCTTTGATTTCATTTACAGGGTAACTTTCCCCTGCATTGGCAATGATAGCAGGCAATTTTGCATTACTGAAGATATTCCCCACATGGGTAGCCACCTCGGGATTTAAAATCCCCACAACCATGTCAACGTTATTCTCCGAAATCAGTTTCTGTGTTTTTTCTTTCACAATGACAGGTGTGCCAAAATGAACAGATTCCGTAATCAGTTCGATTTTCCCCCTTTTAAGGACATTATGCTGGTCCATTCCACTTCGCAAACCACTGAGAAAAGCTCCCGGAAAAAGCGGATTTTCATTAGACTGGGGCAACAAAATCCCAATCTTTACTTTTTGTCCTTTGGTATTCAGCTTCGCCCCATGGGCGGCTCCGGGATTGAGCAGGGAGCCCGTTATACCGACTCCCGCCATTTTTAAAAAATTTCTTCTGCTATTCATTATTTCTTAGTTTCGTGAAGGGAAGATGCCTTGTAAGGCAATAACAAAGTTCAGGGCCAGATAGGGTTGCATATTTTCATGCGATTGACCTCCTCCCTGATTGGAAATGATTCCGGGGTTCATCGTGGCATCGCCCTGGCCCAGCGTGGAAAAGCGGGTTTCGAATTTGGCCCGGGACAAAGACCTGCCTGCAGCGGCGTTTGATGCCCCCTCGTCACCTGAAATTTGAACAGGATGACTATGAGCAGGCATCTCGCTAGCGGAGAGCGTATGGGTTTCTTCACCACTTTTCTGTCCTTGCCGGATATTCAAATTCCCTCCCGGATGAACCGGCGTTCGTCCCCTGAAATCGGGTAAAGCAAATGTGGTACGGCCATCCCCACCATAAATGGTACCCAACAGGGAATATAAACTTTGATTTTGATTAATTGGAAGAAGCTGCCCGTCGCATAAAGCCCACCCGCGGGGAGCAAAGTTAAATCCTACGATTCGTATTTCAGCTAAAAAAGGTTCTGACATGAGTAATGATTTTAATTAATGGCGTGATGGATAAATTCCAAAAAGAGCAATGATAAAATGAACACAGAGTGAAGGCATTAAGTTGGTATGCGAACGACTGCCTCCGGTGTTTCCAATGGTATTCGGATGAAAAGCCGCGGAACTGGACGTTTCAGAAGAATATACCCTGTTGTTCGTTCCGGCAGCAATGGCTTTACTGCCCGAATCGCCAAAAGAATTTCCGGCAAAATTAACACATTCAGGAACATGACTATGATTTGGAAGGTGATTCACCGTTAGGGTGACATTTTCTGCTCCACCTTTTGACCCCAAACGTCTTGGCGATAATCCGGGGCCATGCCCTGCATGAATGGGAAGCCTTCCCCGTAAATCGGGCAGCCCAAAAGTGGTTCTGCCGTCTCCTCCATAAATGGTTCCGAGTAATGAAAATAAAGCATCGTTCTGCGATACAGCAAGAAGCTGCCCATCGCAAAAAGCCCAGCCCCGGGGAGCAAAGTTCCCGGCAAACATCCTGATTTCTCCAACAAATGGTTCTGACATGGTTTTAACTTTAACTTCGTGATGGATATAAACCGACAAGGGCAATGATAAAATTCACTCCGATATAAGGCTGCATATTATTGTGAGCCTGACTACCCCCCGCATTTGATAATGAGCCGGCAGCGATTCCCGGACTGCTGTCATCATTGTAAACACTGGCGTTGGGAATCGCCGAACCGGCAAACTGGTTGTTCGCAGGAGAATTGGAGCTCCCTCCAACACCCTCATTCAAAAACATGGAATGATTATGGGAAGGTATCTGGGCTTCGCTAAGTGTGACCTCATGAACGCCGGTCCTTTCTCCTAACCTCCGGGCGGTCAGACCAGGCCCACGGCCTGGATGCATCGGTGCCCTCCCCCGCATATCCGGAAGAGCAGTGGTGGACCTGCCATCGCCCCCATAAGTAGTCCCTATGAGGGAAAACAACGCGGTATTTTGTGAAATGGGCAATAATTGCCCTTGACAAAAAGCCCAGCCCCGGGGAGCAAAATTCCCCGAAAAAATCCTTATTTCAGCAACAAAAGGTTCTGACATATTTCGTTTGTTTTAATTATTCGTTCTACACCACCAAAATTTAATTTATTTGTAAATTTAGGGCAAATAAAAATAAAAGACAACAAAGTATGTTTCTATTATTTCAAATAATTCAAAATCTATGAATATCAGCTACCGGAAAATAACGCCTAAAGACTTTCCTTTTCTTATTAAACTTTACCGCAGCACAAGGGAAGAGGAACTTTCATTATCGGACATGAACGAAAAAGAAAAACAAAAATTTATTGAATTTCAATTCAATGCCCAGCATACTTATTACAAAAGTGCCTACTCAGGAGCTGAAATGAAGATCATTCTGTTGAATAAAACTCCCGCCGGCAGATTGTACCTGTGGGAAACCGAGGGTCAGATAAGGATAATGGATATCGCTTTACTTCCTGAACACCGGGGGAAAGGAGCGGGCACAAAAATTTTAAAGTCATTAATAGAACAATCAGAAAGAACGAATAAAAAACTCAACATTCATGTTGAATATTTTAACCGGGCTTTAAAACTTTACGAAAAACTTGGATTCAAAAAAACAGATGATACGGGAGTCTATTATTTTATGGAAAGAATGCCGCAAAATAAGACTCCTCCCGGAAATAATCCTGCAATTTAACCATTTTTCTTTTCGTCATTCATGGCTAAAAAACAATCCACAGATAAACCCAGATAAAATAATTAAATCCTGTCTTCCTTATCGGTGGACATCTGTGGATTAATTTTAAAACCATATCCATCCCAAAATCATCCCTGTCATCAACATCTTCATTTAATAATTCAATTTGGACGCAAAATTTTGCGTCCCTACATCAGTCTCATCATCTTGAAAATAAATATCTCACCATCTTCCTAAATCTTTGTCCATCTGTGTCAAAATCTGTGTCCATCTTTGGATCAATTCTTCAAATCATACTCCTCATAATAATCCGCGTCTCAATCTCACAATTTTACAATTTTACAGTTTATCAATTTATCAATCATTTAAACACACCAAAAGAGGCTGCCGTCTCCGGCAACCTCTCTGGAATCATTCAGGTAGAAAAGAGGTCAATCCCTTTCTTTTCTCACTCTCCTTTTTTATTTCGCACACTATGAAACAGGGAATATCCCTTTTTCTTTTACCTGACAATCAACTTTTTCGTAACAACTGAACTTCCGTTTTCAAGCGAGATAAAATATACACCTGACTGAATACCGGTCAGTTCAACTCTCTGGGAAGTCTGCATTAGCTGGATTTCTTTCATCCGCTTACCCGAAATATCAATTATTCGTAAAATACTTCCGGGCTCGTCCGTGCGTACAGTAATAAAATTAACCGCAGGATTCGGATAGAAGTCCATACTTATCTTTTCAAGTCTTTCCGCTGAAACAGGTGTAAGATCCGGCAGAATAACGGTGTCAATCACATGGACCACGCCGTTCTGCGCTTCAATATCCACATCGATGATGTTGCTCACACGACCGTTCGCGTCGGTTATCGTGGCTCCGC
>CAYTDH010000133.1:7868-10661 GCA_964436325.1 uncultured Tangfeifania sp. | reverse complement strand
ACTGAATCTTAGTCGCTGCCGGAGGCAGGAATAATTCTTGAATTATTCGGGCTAAGTACAGCGCATAAAAAAATACGAAAGCGCATTTTTAGCCGGGTGGGAATCCCGATAGTGCAACGTATCGGGACTGCTCTCTGCGCTATGCTCTCCGCCTGCACTAAATAAATAATCAGCACAAAACAAAAACGTTTCACTGTCAGAAATAGCTGAAAATATTGGCATCTCAAAACGAAAAGTGCTTGACAATATCAACAAGCTGAAAAACCGCGGATTAATCAAACGCATCGGCTCCCCAAAAGGCGGGCATTGGAAAATCAACAGGCAGTAAAATGTGCAATCACACCGAAACCGAATGCTTGTCGATCTTCTTGCAAGTACCGATTTTATGGAAAAAGCAGGCGCCGTCACGTAGCCCCACGCTGGTGCGCAATTGTATCGCGTAATTTTCAAGTATCGGTTCATGTTTTTAGTGACCACTCATCCGATGACTTGGATTCATTAGCTGAGTAACAAGTTGAAAACAGCCAAAATAAAAACCTGGCCGCCGGCAGTCCCTGACCTTCCCCCTCTCCATGGAGAGGGAAAGTCCCGGCTTGCCGGGACAGGGTGAGGGAATAGTTCCCCCAGCAGCCATAGAACAAGGTGGAATAGTAATTTACAAAACAAAACTCGGAAGGCTGGAGTATTGGCAAACGGCTTTCTGTTGAAGGATTGGAAAAGGGCTACGGCAGCAGCGTGGAAGTAGACGTGTACGACCCGTGTTTACCCCGTGAAATAAAATCGAAGATTTTAACGCGAAGCGTTATTTCACGGGGTGAATCCCGTGAATTGCGCAGCTTGTTTCACGGGGAGGCTTCGCCCGATGGCTGTCTGCCGACCGCGTGCCGCCTATAGCTTTAGCGGTGGCGCAGGCTTTAAGGGGTTAGGGGGTTTTTGAGTAATTAGTAGTAAACAAAAATGTTTTTTGAAAACAAGCAAACTCAGGTAATCAGATACTCAGGCACTCAGGAACTATAAAAACAGTGGCAATGGCAGTAGCAATGACAATGAAACTAATGCACTCATGCACTTAGGTACTTAGGAACTTAGGTGCTCAGGAACTATAAAAAAAGCAGCAATGGCAGTAGCAGTAGGCAGTAGCAAAAAGCACCCATGAACTTAGGCACTTAGAAACTCAGCAACTAAAACACCAATGAACAACGATAAAATCAAGCATATAATCCAAGCTGGCGAAAGCGAAACAGTTGAATTCAAAACCACGTTCAACAATGATGCGCTAATCACCATCAATGCATTTGCCAACACAAAGGGAGGAATCTTATTTATCGGCGTCAACGACAACGGAACAATAACTGGCATAGACGTAAACAAAGAAACCATCCAACAATGGTTAAACCAGGTAAAAACAAAAACAGAACCGTCCTTAGTGCCTGATATTATAACATCAAGGGTTAATAATAAAAAGATAGTGCTGATAAAAATTTCTGAATATCCTGTAAAACCCATCGCTTTTAAGGGCAGATATTATTCAAGGAAGCAAAACTCAAATCACTTATTAGATTTAAACGAAATTAATAATCTTTACTTATTATCCTTGCAGTTATCATGGGATAGCTTACCAGACAAAAACACAGATATCAATGATCTTGAAATGGAGAAAGCCAAAAACTTCATTAAGCTGGTCAAAGAAAACAAAAGATTTTCGATTAGCTCAGATCCTATGGAAGCTTTATCAAAACTCAAACTAATAAGGGACAATACACCAACCCATGCGGCAATTCTTCTTTTTGCAAAAGAACTGCCTTTAAACAATATACACATTGGCCGATTTAAAACACCATCAACAATCATTTCCGAAAAAATGATCCGCGGTACATTGTTCGATGTTCTTGAAGAAAGTATGCAGTTTATTATCGCACAACTTAAAGTTGCTTTCGAAATCACAGGAAGCTCCACAAAACGAAATGAGATATTTGAATACCCCTTA
Source organism: uncultured Tangfeifania sp. (assembly GCA_964436325.1). Lineage (GTDB taxonomy): Bacteria > Bacteroidota > Bacteroidia > Bacteroidales > Prolixibacteraceae > Tangfeifania. Next base: position 8,674 of record CAYTDH010000133.1, on the reverse strand, counting down.
CCTGCTATCAGGGAGCTTTTATTAAATGCCATTGTACATCGTGATTATCGTAACCCCTCTGATATTCAAATAAAAATATTCGATCAATCTATATCATTCTATAACCCGGGTAAACTATTTGGAGAACTCACCATTGAAGATTTAAAAGGAGACAACTACCAGGCACATACACGAAATAAACTGATTGCTGAATCGTTCTATCTGGTAAATGAAATTGAGAAATACGGCAGTGGTTACATAAGAATCAGGGAACAAATAGCCCAATATCCAACAATGACAATGGATTTTTATGAGAAAGGGGATGGCTATTTGGTTACCTTATCGTACAAAACACAAAAAATAAACACAAAAAATAATGACGAATTAAATGACGAATTAAATGACGAATTAAATGACGAATTAAATACAGGTCAGAAATTAGTTCTTGACTTCATTAAAGAAAAACCCGGTAAACAAGCTAAAACCATGGTAAATGAATTGAATATCCCCTTTGGAACCATCGACCGACACATTAGGGTTTTGTTAAAATTAAAGCTAATTGAACGCCGGGGAAGTAAAAAAACCGGAGGATATTATAAAAAGCATTAGTCCCCGATATCGTTACACTCATCGGGACAGGCAACTAAGCTCCCAGCATTGGCAACTAGTAGTAAACCAAGATGTTTTATGAAAAACAAGCAAACTTAGGTACTCAGTACAGACGATTCATGAATCGTCTCTTCAGGAACTATAAAAAAAGTAGCAATAGCAGTAGCAGTAGGCAGTATCAATAAGCACCCATGAACCCATTCACTAAACCAACCATT
>CAYTDH010000133.1:0-7768 GCA_964436325.1 uncultured Tangfeifania sp. | reverse complement strand
TAAATGTGATGTACGACAGCAAACCACTGGACAAATATTTCAAAGCTGACTTCTTGTGCTACAATCAAATAATATTAGCAATAAAAGCTGCCAATTTTATACATCCCGACAATCATAAACAAGTAACAAATTATATAAACACTGTCTCAAAACCTGTTGGATTGCTTGTCAATTTTGGAGAGCCAAGCCTTAAATGGAAACGCTTCATCAACAGCAAAGCACTGCAGTAACCAATCCGTGAAATCTCATTAACTAATGACCAATTCACCAATAAACGAATTACTAATAAACAAATGACAACTCACAAACAAACCATCCTAAATAAAATAGCCTCCAACACCGAAACAGCAGGCATTATAGGCCTTGGGTACGTAGGTCTTCCCCTGGCCGTTAACTTCGCCGAAGCCGGCATCAAAACCATCGGGTTCGACAAAAACCCCGGTAAAGTCGACAAAATCAACCACGGCAGCAACTACATCGAAGACATCCGCGATGCGGTGCTCAAAGAAGTCGTAGACAACGTGGCCCTGACCGCCACCACCGACTTCACCCGCATGAAAGAGTGCGACGCCCTCATCATTGCCGTGCCCACACCATTAGACCGGTTCAAAAAACCCGACATGTCTTTATTGAGGCAGCCTGTACCGATATCGGCAAATACATGAAACCCGGTACCTTCATCAGCCTGGAAAGCACCACATACCCCACCACCACAGAAGAAGTGATGCTGCCAATCATCGAGAGGGAGTCACAGTATAATGCAAATAACGGTTCGAAAAGTTCAAAAAGTTTGAATGATTCGACAGGTTCGAACTCCTCGAACAATTTCAAACAACCGTCAAACTCTTCAAACAATCCCGAACAATCCTCTTTAAACTTTAAACACGGAGTGGATTTCTGGCTCGCCTACTCCCCCGAACGCGTCGACCCCGGAAATAAAAGTTTCCACACCCGCAACACCCCAAAAGTACTCGGAGCCATGACCCCCGACGGGCTTGAAATAGGGCAGGCACTATACCAAAAAGCCATCGATACCATTCACCCCGTGAGCTCGCCCCGAGTGGCCGAGATGGTGAAAATACTCGAAAACACCTACCGGCTGGTGAACATCAGCCTTATAAACGAACTGGCACTGCTGTCCGGTAAAATGGACATCAACATTTGGGAGGTTATTGATGCCGCCAAGACCAAGCCCTTCGGTTTCCAGGCCTTTTACCCCGGCCCCGGCATTGGCGGCCACTGCATACCGCTCGACCCGTTTTATTTGGAGCACATTGCCAAAAAATACAACTTCGACCTCAGCATGATCCACACCGCCGGGCACATTAATATGCGCATGCCCCACTACATGTACATTAAAATAGCCACAGCGCTTAACCGCCACAAAAAAGCGGTGAACGGTAGCACCGTGCTGTTCCTCGGGGTAGCCTATAAGCCAAATATCAACGACGAAAGGGAATCTTTACCCCGTGAAATACGAAGTAAATTTCACCGGGGACCTGCTTTGGAAATTATAGATACAGTGATTCACAAGGGTGGAAAAGCAAGCTATCACGATCCTTATATTCCTGCTGTAACAACGCCCGATGGCAGAAAGCTCGAGTCTGTGTCTCTTTCACAGGAGCTATTACAAAATGCGGATTGTGTTGTTCTCACCACGAATCATAAAACATTTGATGCAGATTACATAGAAAAGAATTCAAAAATGATTGTGGATCTGAGAAACATGATAAAAGAAAGTTCAGAAAAAGTGTATAAACTATAATCCAACGCTACCCCTGTCCCCCAAGGGGTGAATCAACCGCACGTGACTGAAGAACTTAATAAGCAAATGTATTACGGAGCAACACCTGCAATATTTGAAAGAGCATCCAGGCTTCGCAGAAATATGACTTCCTCTGAAGAATTGTTGTGGAATAAATTAAAAGGAAAACAAGTATCAGGATTAAGGTTCCGCAGACAACACCCTATTTGTAAGTATATAGTCGATTTTTATTGTCATGCTGCTAAATTAGTAGTTGAACTTGATGGAAAAATTCATTTAGCAATTAATAAGTATTCCTTTTCTTTCCCCTTAAGGGGGAAATGCCTGCGTAAAGAATGTGTGAGGACGGCAAAGGGGGTAAGAAAGTGATAGGGAACGAACGAAAGAAATGGAAGATTTAGGCCTTTGCATACTTCGTTTTAAAAATGAAGAAGTTGAAGAAGATATTGAAAAAGTTTTAAACCAAATCACCTCTAAAATAAATAATCAATTGGGAAATGAAAACATTATAGAAGCAGGGTCTTAAAGTCCCCACTTGGGGGGATTTAGGGGGTAAAAAGCGGTAAACGGCAGCAAGGTGCTCTTTCTGGGCGTAGCCTATAAGCCGAATATTAATGATGAAAGGGAATCTCCGGCGTTGGAGATTATGGGTATAGTAGCCCATAAAGATGGAGAAGTACAATACCACGACCCGCATATTCCAACCGTAGAGACGCATGGCCATGCGTCTAATGGTTTAAAATTAAATTCCGTCGATTTAACCGCCGAAGCTTTAGCAGAATCAGATGTGGTAGTACTCACAACAAACCATTCTGCTTTTGATGTGGAATTTATTCAAGAACATGCGCAGATGGTTGTAGATATGCGGAATATGATAAAAGAGGCAGGGGATAAGGTTTATAAATTGTAATTTGTGCTAATTCGTGTAATCTGTGGACTAATAAAAGAAAACTCTGATAAAGTATACAAACTTTAATTATAGCAGTCTTTTGCCTTCCCCCTTTGCCTGTCCGGTTGAACAGACCGAGGGGAATTGAAGGAGGCTTCTAATCCTCCTTGTAATAGCGAATGGATTGATGACAGATTAGTAAATATTCCAGGTAGTGTAAATTTAAACTTTAATCAAATGACAGCAGTAGTAGGAATTTTAAACAAACAAGGTATTGCAATTGCTGCCGACAGCGCTGTTACAGTGAGTGGCACCACTAACCGAAAAGTCTATAATTCGGCCAATAAAATATTTACCTTGTCAAAATACTGCCCGGTTAGTGTCGCCATATACAACAATGCGAGTTTTATGGGCATTCCCTGGGAAATACTTATTAAGGAATACAGAAAGCAACTTGCAAAAAATTCATTCAATACGTTATCTGAATATAAAGACGATTTCTTCAAGTGGTTAAAAGTGAATAATTTTTTCATAGATCAAGATGATATTAACCAACATATCTTTAATGACTTTATGGCTTTTACTCAAGTAGTGGTAAACAGCATAAAATTTAATAAAGATAATTTTCAGGAAAAGATTATCGGTTTTCTTGAAAACTATGAAAAGAATGAAATTCCCAATCATTCAAAAATTGATAGTCTTAAGAACACAGATAAAAATTATCTGAATAAAATTTTGGAAAAACGTTTACCGGAAACTGTTAATAGTATAAAGCATAGTTTAAAGGTGGATTTTAAAGAAGAACTTGTAAATGAAAAATTGGTTGGCGCTTATTATCAGTTTATCATTCATGATCAATTCCTGAGCTTTAGCGGGCTTATTTTTTCTGGCTATGGCGAAAAAGAGCTGTTTCCGCATTTAATCCCGGTTAACGTATCAATTGTATTCGATAATCAGTTAAGGTATATGACTGATAATTCAAAAATTGCCGAAATTACAAATCAAAATAACGCCTGCATCAGACCTTTCGCGCAAACCGATGTCATTGATACCATTCTTCAGGGCATAAGTCCCGAGTTAAACATTTTATCAGCTAAGGTTTTTGGCGGCTTTATCAATGATTTTTTAATAGAAATTAAAGCCATTAATGAAATGCCTGAAAATGTTATAAATAAGCTAAACGATCTGAATGTAGAAAAATACATGAAAGAATATCAGAATAATTTTGGCAACATTATCAACCAAAAATACGTTAGCCCCTTAATGGGAGCCGTTTCCCAACTTTCTAAAGAAGACCTTGCTGAAATGGCGGAAAGTCTTGTATATTTGACATACTTAAAAAGAAGGTTCACAATGGCTGAAGAAAGTGTCGGCGGACCGGTTGACATTGCCGTTATTACGAAAGGAGATGGATTTGTTTGGATTAAAAGAAAACACTATTTTGACCCACAGTTAAATCCGGGGTTCTTTAACAAAAACGTATAAAATAATTGTTATGAATTCAATATTAATGGAAAACCAATTTAATTTTTTACTTGAAAACAATACAGAGGAGAATGAAATTGTATTGAAAGGTCTGGATGTGGAACACAATGAGAATAAAAGAAATGAAACCGATATTGCTGATGCTACTGTTGACGATTTAAGTTCAATGATTGTTTCTCACATGATGCAGGCTGTTAAAGAAGATCTCGCCAAACCTCAACCGTAGCCGGGTTACTTTTATTCTGAAAAAAAACTCCGTTGTTTTCTTAAAACACTCCTCAAAAATACGAAGACTGGTAAACATCAGCCTCATAAACGAACTGGCATTGCTTGCCGGTAAAATGGACATCAACATCTGGGAAGTAATTGATGCTGCTGCCACAAAACCCTTCGGGTTCCAGCCGTTCTATCCCGGCCCCGGTATCGGCGGACACTGCATCCCCCTCGACCCGTTCTACCTCGAGCACATCGCCAAAAAATACAACTTCGACCTCTCCATGATTCACGCCGCCGGCCACATTAATATGCGCATGCCCCACTACATGTACATTAAAATAGCCACAGCGCTTAACCGCCACAAAAAAGCGGTGAACGGTAGCACCGTGCTGTTCCTCGGGGTAGCCTATAAGCCAAATATCAACGACGAAAGGGAATCTTTACCCCGTGAAATACGAAGTAAATTTCACCGGGGACCCGCTTTAGAAATTATTGATACAGTTATTCACAAAGGTGGCAAAGCGAGTTATCACGATCCTTATATTCCTGCTGTTACAACACCCGATGGTAAAAAACTGGAATCTGTGCCTTTAACTCAGGAAGCCTTACGTGAAGCCGATTATAGCCAAACTTTAAACAACATTAAAGCAACTAATTTTAAGCCAGGGTTACTCATCAACTTCGGTGAATATTCGTTAAAATATAAAAGACTAGTTAATGCTCTGTAATAAAATTCGCGTTAATTCGTATTCTCTGGTTCGCGTCATTTGTACTTCCTGGGTTCGTGCAATTCGTTTACCTAAAGAGGATATCCCTCTGCTATACAAAGTTCTCAACAAAATTAAAGGCGATTTGTAAAGTCAAGCATGATGCTCTTTCCGCTTTCCCCTTTGAATTCTCTGCGCTATGCTCTTCGCCTGCACTAAATAAATAATCACCACAAAACAAACTCACAGCTAGTTCAGTAACACTCAAATTACAGAAACAGAGTGAACTGTAATTATAAGTGGAACTAATCCCGATAAAGCAGTGAATCGGGGAAGCTCGTGGCTAGCAGCTATCCAAGGGTTACAAACTCTAATAAATTTAATGGCTTCAACAACTTGCTCAAAAAATATTTATGCCTGATAAATTGAGAAATAATAAATGCTGGGGCTTATTGAAAAATATGGTTCGGGAATCCGCCGGGTTATCGAATATTTCAAACAGGCCAATCTGCCCCCACCCGAATTCAGAAATATTTCCGAAGGGTTTATGGTTACGGCATTTGCCGATCAATCTGCAACAAAGGTCGGTGAAAAGGTCGGTGAAAAACTTACTGCTAACCAAAAAACAATAGTAAGCCACATGCAAAACAACCCATACATTACAGCAAAAGAATTATCAGAAAAAGTAGGTATATCGGTCCGCAAAATTGAAACGAATATCAAAAAACTGAAAGATTTTGATTATATCAAACGCATAGGCCCCGCCAAAGCCGGACACTGGGAAATTATCAGGCACTAAAAACAGGCAATCGCCCAACGCTGACACACAATTGTATCGCGTAATTTACAAGTATCGGTTCATGCTTTTGCTGTAAATAACACCACACAATGCAATCGTGCGGAAGCGGAGTATAAGGGGAAAGCAATGACCGGAACCAGCAGCAGGGAGGTCAGGGGGTAAACCAGTAACAAGTTGAGCGCAGCGAAATCCCGAGAGCAAAGCGATTCGGGGCAAACTGATAATAAACCATCATATTTTGTATATTTGATAAAAAATTGAGACATGCTTAATATTAAAAAAACATACCTCACCGACGAAAAAAAACGTCTCATTGCAGTTCAGGTGGATATTAAAACATTCGAAAGAATGGAACAACTACTGGAGGATTATGCATTGGGGCAGTTTATTGAAGAAAACAATCCGGCTGAAAATCTCTCGCTGAACGAAGCAAAGGAATATTACAGGAAGCTAAAGCCGTAATGGAAATAAGGGTAAACAAAACATTTTTAAAAGAATTGGCACGAATACCAGCCAGCCAAAGGAAAAAAGTCGAGCAGTTTGTTTTTAACGTTGCCCCTGCATTCGAAAGGCAGGAAGATATTCCGAATCTAAGAAAACTCAAAGGTTATAAGTATTATTACAGAATCCGGTTTGGGGATTACAGAGCAGGCATAAGAATAGAAAACGATGTTCTTATTTTCGAACGTCTTTTGCACCGAAAAGACATTTACAAATTCTATCCATAATTTCACTGGGATTTCTTTAGTCTTTATACTCGTGTCTCTCAGTCTTGTGTCCTTGAACTTTAAACTTTAAACTTTAAACTTTAAACTTTGAACTTTGAACTTTAAACTTTAAACTTTTCAGTCCTGATACTTGTGTCTCTTAGTCTTGTGTCTGACAATAAACCCCTTTGATTTTACCAACAGTTTTAATACATTTGAAGAAAAATGACAATATTTAAGGTTACTCTAATTAATAAAAAAATAAATAATGAAGACCTTGGTAATAACACCTAAAAGCAAACAATCAGGAGTTTTTCTTAAGAAACTGCTATCAAAACTTAGCGATGTGAAAAGCATTGAAGAAGTAGAAGAAAAAAAAGAAATACCTTTTGTCAGATTATCTGAAAGCTCTCTCGAAAAGGAATGGAGCAGTGAAGAAGATAATGTTTGGGATTCATGGGCACAGGAAAAACTGAAAAATACCCGGAAATGATTTTCTCAAAAGGCGATATTGTTATTGTTCCTGTTCCGTTTACCGACAATAAAGGATACAAACTTCGCCCTGCCGTTGTTATTTCTGATGATTCTGTTCATCGAACCGGAGATGTAATGATTGTTCAAATTACCTCGAAACTCAAGCAAGATAATCTAAGTATTTCTTTTACAAATAATGATGTCACAGAGAACTTACCTGTTAAAAGCTTTATTCGCACACATAAAATATTTGTTCTTGAGCAAACATTAATAAAAGGCATAGTTTCCAGACTCAAACCCTCAAAATACAAGGAATTAATCCAAAAAATAAACCAAATTATTGAATAGATTTATTGACCAATGCCCAGTGACTAATGACCAGTGACCAGTGACCTCCTCTTCTTGATACTTGCGTCTCTTAGTCTTGTGTCTAATGATCCAATGACCAGCAACTTCTCACCAAACATTTTTAATTATATTTGCATATTCTCACTATTCATAAACCAAAGCTGGTGCGCGATTATCGCCAGGCGATCCCCTCGGTGTATCACAACAAACCATTCAGCGTTCGATTTGGAGTTTATCCGGGAACATGCACAAATGGTGGTGGATATGCGTAATATGATAAAGGAAGCTGGAGATAAAGTTTATAAACTCTAAGTTACTAAATGGCCCCCGCTGGTGCGGATTTGTAATCCGTACCTCAGCCAGCAGGCTGAAAAACCA
>CAYTDH010000132.1:0-10684 GCA_964436325.1 uncultured Tangfeifania sp. | reverse complement strand
GAAATATGTTATGCGGCTGGGCTACATCGATGTCCCCTTTTTCATGGGCTTCAGAACCAGTGACCGGGGCTCTGTAGTGGCGGGTGTCTCAGGAGGATTCCTCATGCATGCACAGGAATTTAACAATGACGGTGCGTTTCCCCGGGAAGACCAAAACGCCTTTAAAGACTTTGACCTGCAGCCTTTCCTTGGTTTCAAGTTTGATTTTCTTGAACAGGTAACAGTGGACCTGCGTATGGCCTATTCCGTTTTACCTGTCCGTGAGGTACAAGGAGAAGAGGGAACCACCTCCTACTGGCTGAATAATCAGTTTAATAACGTTATTTCCCTGGCATTGTATTACCGCATCGACCGGTAAACCTTTCCGTTCAGGAGTTTACCATCCACATGGAAAAAACATCGAGGTAATTCCAAAAAGATCGCACCTCTGCCTCCGGAAGATTTGTCCTTTGAAGCAGCACCTGCCGGTAACAATCAAGCCATACTTCACGGGCATCAGCGGTTATTTTATGGGGAAGGTGACGTTTATACATCATCGGGCGCCCGCGGTTCCGGTTAAAATACATCGGCCCTCCCAACAACTGAATAAAAAAATCGGAGGAATTTTTTTTGGCCTTCTCCAGGCCTTTTTCATCCTCCGGGAAAAGCTCCTTGACCCTACTGGCCATTAATAAATCGTAATGATCGCTCACCAGTTTCCGGATGCCTTCTTCCCCCAAAATTTCAAACAACCCTGTCCCGGGTACCGGAACACCAGGTCGCTCACCTGGCGTGTATTTCGAAATCGTAAGCTTCATTTGAAATGCGGTTTAAATAAATTGAAACAATTCAAAAGGCAGGAAGTTGAATTTTTCAGACGCATCCATTCATTTTGAGGAATCACTGCTCCGCAAACGCAAGGGTAACAATGCTCACACGTACGCCATCAATTTTTAACAATTCAGCGGCACAAGCCTCAAGGGTAGCACCTGTAGTCACCACATCATCCACCAGTAAAAGATGCTTCCCGGTAAGCGCCCGGGGTTCATAAATATCAAAAATTCCTTCCACATTCTGCCAACGCTCCATTCGGTTTTTTTTGGTTTGAGTGGGGGTGTGCTTTTTACGAAATAAATATCCGGCTTCAACCGGTTTATGCATCGCCTCTGCCAGCCCACGGGCAATCCATTCACTTTGATTGTAACCCCGCCGCCGCTGTTTCCGCCGGTGCAAAGGAACAGGAACCAGGCCGTCAATGGAGAGAAACCCTGCAGACTCGTTCAGAACATAGCCAAACCGCTGCCCCGCTTCAAACCCAAGTTCTTTCATTCCCTTATATTTCATAGAATGAATGAGCCGTTGGTATTTACTCCCTGCCCGATAACTGAAAAAAGAGGTGGCATGTTCAATCCATACCCTTCCCCAAAAAAGCTGGGCTACCTTATTGTCAGGTTCCATGTGAAAGTGATTGACGGGCAAATCCTGCCAGCAATTCAAACAAACATACTTCTCCTGGGAGACAAGCCTTTGTCCACAGGTAATGCACAGTCCGGGATAAAATAATCCGAGAAAATCATCGAGGAACAGGGGCAACCGTTTCATACCGGAAAGATAAAAAAAATTCACCTGAAAATATTCATTTGTTTGAATTTCAACATGGTTATTTTAATTAAATCTTCATCGAATGTTAAACATCATGCAATAAATCAATGGTTATTTTGAAATGTAAATAAGAAAATTTCTCAGGCGAAACATGAATTAAAATAAGATAAGATTTTATGCTTTTTTTGTTCATGATTGACTTCTCGCCTTTTCCCTTTTAATTTTTCCCCGGGCTGTCTTTCTACAGGGCAGCCCTTTCTTTTAAAGGTTTGATTGGTTCTAAATAAGCGGTTATCAATCATCTTCTGCCGGAATCAATGAATAAATTATTATTTTTGGGCTCACCATGAATTAAGATCAGCCTAAAAATAAATTACACCATCAAAAATGCTTAAAAAACTGATTTATTATTTAAGGAAACATCTGCTTCTGGCTCTTTTCCTGGGTTTTGTCATAGGCCTGCTGGCTACCCTCTATACCAACAAACTTATGGAATACACCTCCACCAACGAATCGTGTGCCATATGTCATGTTCATCCGCATGTTTTCGATTCGTGGAAACTGTCTACCCATTACGATAACCCCTCGGGTTTTCAGGTAAGGTGTGTGGATTGCCATCTGCCACCCAAAGGGCAGGGATATATGAAGGAAAAGATGATTGCCGCTGCCAGGGATGTTTACGGACTGGTATTCAAAGACAGCGCCGATTACAACTGGGAACAGAAATCCACATTTGAATATGCCCAGCATCACGTCTTCAAATCATCATGTGTACACTGTCACCGCAACTTATTCCCTTTAACCCTTTCCAAAGAGGGCCAGGATGCCCACCTCTATTATTCTCAGAATGAAGAAGAACTGCGTTGCATCAATTGCCATCTGCATGTGGGCCATTACGATCCGAATGCGGTTCATGCAGCCAATGTAGACTTTGGAACCACTGAAGTTGAACCAACAGAACTTTTTACAGCACCTGCAGAGGTAGATGCACATGAAGATTTTACCGAAACGATTCCCCATACGACCAACTCATTCAATATGAAAGCGATTCCGGGGGGAACATTTAAAATCGGAAGTCCTCCGGATGAACCCAGGCGTGACCCGGATGAGGGGCCCCAAAAAGAAGTAAAAATAAGTCCGTTCTTTATGGCCGAAATTGAAGTCACCTGGGATGAGTTCCTGGCGTTTTACAGCGCCACTTCTGCCGAAGGAAGATCAACCGATACAGAAGGCACCCGGACCCAGGCCGATGTGGATGCCATTTCCGGTCCTACTCCTCCCTACGGACAGCCTGACCAAAATTGGGGACTAGGCAACCGGCCGGCCATTACCATGACCCACCATGCTGCCGAGACCTACTGTAAATGGTTGTCGCAGGTCACCGGAAAAACGTATCGACTACCCACCGAAGCAGAATGGGAATATGCTGCACGTGGCGGAACCCAAACGCCTTACTTTTTCGAAGGAAATCCAAAAGATTTCTCAAAAAAAGGATTTCCGGCAAGTCTGTTTAGTAAGGAAAGCACACTCATCAACGACTATGTGATTTATGCCAGGAACAGCCAGGGGAAAACCGCTTTGCCGGAAGACATAGAGCCCAACCCCTTCGGATTAAAAAATATGCTTGGAAATGCTGCGGAATACTGTTCGGACTGGTATGCCGAAGATGCCTACGAAATGCTTCAGGATGGAGTTGTTGACCCGAAAGGACCTGCTTCCGGAGAAGAACGTGTTTTCAGGGGAGGTTCGTTTAAAAGCCCTGCAGGAAAAGTGCGCAGCGCAGAAAGGGATTTCACAAAATCCGAGGAATGGATGAAAACCGATCCGCAAATGCCCAAGAGTTTATGGTGGTTATCCGACTGTAATTTCATCGGATTTAGAGTTGTTTGCGAATTTGATGGGAAAACCGGGAAAAATTAATTACTTTTAATATCCTAAATTCAACTAAAAATATTTCATTATGAACAAGAACAGTTTTTCAAGAAGGAAATTTTTGGCAGGTGCTGCCACAATAGGTGCTGCCGGCGCCATGGGAGTTGGACCATTAACATCGTGTACATCGGGTGATGGTGCCTCAGGGGCATCGGGAAGCTATGACTGGGCCCCGAGAGAACTGAATTTGCCGCCGTTGCTTACAACAGCGCCCGAAGGAAAAGAATTGAAGGCAGGGGTCATCGGATGTGGCGGCCGTGGTTCCGGCGCAGCCATGAATTTCCTCGATGCCGGCCCCGGACTTACCATAACCGCCCTCGCCGATGTTTTCCAGGACAGGCTCGACAGTTTGAAAGGAAAATTAAAAGACCAGAAAGGGGTGGAGGTCCCCGAAGAAAATTGCTTCGTCGGATTTGATGCTTACCAAAAAGTGATTGACTCAGGAGTTGACGTGGTCATCATGGCCACCCCTCCCAAATTCAGGCCCGAAATGTTCGATGCTGCGGTAAAAGCGCGCAAACATGTTTTCATGGAAAAACCGGTTGCCGTCGACTCTGTGGGAACCCGCCAGATCATCGCTTCTTCAAAAATGGCCGATGCACAAGGGCTGAAAGTAGTCACAGGAACCCAGCGACGCCATGAACACAGCTACATTAACTTACTTAAAGAACTGAATAATAACGCCATCGGAAATATAATTTCCGGAAATGTCTACTGGAACGGAGGACAACTCTGGTACCGGAACAATAAACCGAGCTGGAGCGAAATGGAATGGATGATCCGCGACTGGGTTAACTGGTGCTGGCTTTCGGGCGACCATATTGTTGAACAACATGTTCATAACCTGGATGTTGCCCATTGGTTTATGGGTAAAGCCCCGGTTAAAGCACTTGGTTTTGGATCGCGGCAGCGCAGAGTAACCGGCGACCAGTACGATAACTTTAGTGTGGATTATGTTTTTGACGATGGACGCCATATGCACAGCACATGCCGTCAGATAGACGGATGCACCAACGGAGTTTATGAAATTTTTAACGGGACAAAAGCCATCGCCACCACCGTGGGGCATAAACCACAAATTGTTGATGCCTCAGGAAACCAGCTTTTCCTGGCCGAAGGATCAGAAATAAGCCCTTATCTCCAGGAACATATCGACCTGGTAACCTGCATCAGGCAGGATATACCCATCAATGAGGCAGAACAGACTGCTATCTCCAACCTGGTCGCCATCATGGGACGGGTGTCTGCCTATACCGGCAGGGAAGTCACATACGAAGAGATGATGAATTCCGACATGAAACTCGGACCCGAGACCTACATTATGGGAGATATTGGCTACATTGAAAATGCCACCGTACCGGTTCCCGGTAAGTCCGATGCATAATCCGGCTTAACCAGTCAGGGGCCGGCAAGAAAGGCCTTTGATTTACAAGGTACACGAAATAATCAATCAACAGGTAAGAAGACTATCCGCCGGGCGGCGGATAGTTTTTTTTCTTTACCAATTTCTGAATAAATCAAAAATAACCCGGGGTTCCCTCCTTTGTTCATCATAAAACTTTACTTTTGTATCCGTTAAAACAACAATTCGTTAACTAAGGGAACTTCAGATGGAACGACTGAAAATCAAAGACATTCTCCTAAACGGGAAAACCGGGGAAAAAACACGGGTAAAAGCCTGGGTACGAACCCGTCGTGGAAGCAAAAATGTGAACTTCATTGCCGTAAACGATGGTTCTACCATTCACAACCTTCAGCTTGTAGCTGAAACCGGGAAATTTGATGAACACCTGTTGCGGGAAGTCAACACAGGAGCAGCACTTGATGTTGAGGGCCTGTTAACGGAATCCCAGGGAAGCGGTCAGAAAGTGGAACTCCTGGCCGAGAAGATTGAACTGCTGGGCAAAGCCGACCCTGAAAAATATCCCATTCAACCCAAAAAGCATACTCTTGAGTTCCTGCGGGAAAATGCCCACCTCAGGTTCCGCACCAACACTTTTGGTGCCGTTTTCCGTATTCGCCATGCTATGGCTTTTGCCATCCACGACTATTTCAACAAAAAAGGATTTTATTACCTCCACACCCCTATCATTACGGCCAGTGATGCCGAAGGTGCCGGACAAATGTTCAGGGTGTCCACCCTCGACCCTGTTCAACCGCCACTCACCGAAGATAAATCCCCTGATTACAGCAAGGACTTTTTCGGCCGCCCGACCAACCTCACCGTCTCAGGCCAACTCGAAGGTGAACTCGGAGCTCTGGCCCTCGGCGAAATTTATACCTTTGGCCCTACATTCCGGGCAGAAAATTCCAATACCACACGACACCTCTCCGAATTCTGGATGATTGAACCCGAAATGGCTTTCTACGATCTGAAAGACAATATGGACCTGGCTGAAGATTTTCTTAAATACCTTATCAGCTATGCCCTGGAAAATTGCCGCGATGACCTGCAATTCCTTACAGACCGGCTTATCCAGGAAGAAAAGAATAAACCCAAAGAACAACGATCGATGAACCTGCTCGAAAAACTCGAATTTGTCTTAAACAGTGAGTTTATTCGAATAACCTACACCGAGGCCATCCAAATCCTCAAAAATTCCAAACCTTACAAAAAAAATAAATTCCAGTTTCCGGTTGACTGGGGCGTTGACCTGCAAAGTGAACATGAACGCTACCTGGTTGAAAAGCATTTTAAATGCCCTGTTATTCTGACCGATTACCCCAAAGACATCAAGGCCTTTTACATGAAACAAAACGATGATGACAAAACCGTAAGGGCCATGGATGTATTGTTTCCCCAAATCGGTGAAATCATTGGCGGCTCTCAGCGCGAAGAGCAGCTCGGGAAACTGGAGACCCGAATGAAAGAGATGAATATTCCTGAAAAGGATTTATGGTGGTACCTCGACACCCGGCGTTATGGAAGCGTGGTTCACAGCGGTTTCGGACTTGGATTTGAACGGTTTGTACAATTTGTAACCGGAATGGGAAATATCCGCGATGTGATTGCTTTCCCGAGAACCCCAAAAAATGCGGAATTCTGATAAGTCATGCTTGATGTCCATCGAAAAAGTAGTAAATTTACGCTGTTAACAACAACGGGATATGGAGCAAAAACTTTCGTTACAACAAAAGTTGCTGCAAAAGCTTTCACCTCAACAAATTCAGGTGATCAAGCTTTTGGAGATTCCTACGCTTCAGCTCGAGCAGCGCATCAAGAAAGAATTGGAGGAAAACCCGGTTCTTGACCTAGAATCAGACCTGCCTGAAGAAAGCCAGGAAAATGATAATTCAGAAACAGAACAGGAAAACGATCAGGATAACGATGAATTTTCTTACGATGATTATATCAACGAAGAGGAGGATGAAATCCCCTCCTACAAGACCTCAACCCAAAACTACTCTAAAGACGATAAATACGTCGAGGTTCCTTTCTCTGTAGGAACCACGTTCCATGAGAACCTGCGCGAGCAGTTGAGTATGATAAACCTCCCGGAGAAGGACGGGCAACTGGCAGAATACATCATCGGGAATATTGACGACGACGGATACCTGAGGAGAGATTTGCTTTCCATCAGCGACGATCTGGCCTTCAACCTCAACATGGAAGTACCGGAAGAAAAGTTAATGGAAATTCTCAAAATCATTCAGCAACTTGACCCCCCTGGGGTTGGTGCCCGCGACCTCAGAGAATGCCTGTTGCTTCAAATGAACCGGAAAAATGATAACCAACAGGAACTGGGAAGAGCCATCATCAGGGATTTCTTTGACGAGTTTACCCGGAAACATTACGAAAAAATAAGAAAAAAACTCAACCTTTCCGAAGAAGAACTCAAAAAAGGAATCGACCAGGTTTTACGGCTGAACCCCAAACCAGGAAGCTCCTACAGCAACCCGCTCAACAAATCAAATCAGCACATTATCCCTGATTTTATCCTTGAAAACATCGATGGTGAATTACAGCTTTCCCTGAACCAGCAAAATGTTCCCGACCTCAAAATAAACGACACCTACCTGGATATGATCCGGGCGCTGGTGGATCAAAACAAAAAGAAAGCCAAAAGCCAAAAAGACGCCCTCACCTTCGTAAAGCAAAAAGTCGATTCCGCACGTTGGTTTATCGATGCCCTCCGGCAAAGAAACCATACCCTCCTGCTTACCATGTCTGAAATTATTGACTTCCAAAAAGAATATTTTAAAGAAGGGGATGAAGCCAAACTCCGCCCCATGATTTTAAAAGACATCGCTGAGCGAACCGGACTGGATATATCCACCATTTCAAGGGTATCCAACAGTAAATATATCCAGACCCATTTTGGAATTTTTCCGCTCAAATATTTTTTCTCCGAAGGGTTGCAAAAAGATTCGGGGGAAGAAGTATCCACACGGGAGATAAAAAAAATACTCCGTGAATGCATTGAAAATGAAGACAAACATAAACCCCTGACCGACGAAAAACTGACCCGTATTTTAAAAGAAAAGTCGTATAACATTGCCCGCAGAACGGTGGCAAAATACCGGGAGCAGTTAGACATCCCCGTTGCGCGACTGCGCAAAAAATTATAAAATGGCAAAAAAAACAGCTCAAATACTATCTGTACTCTTTCACCCGGTGCTAATCCCCACGCTGGGTTTTATTATCATGTTTAACTCCGGCTTTTATTTCTCTTTCCTTCCCTGGGAAGCTAAACGGTTTGTACTGATGGTTGTACTTTTCACCACGGCCATTCTGCCCATGCTGGCTGTAGCCCTTCTTTCACTGAAACCAAAATTTGATCCTTCGCTCAGAAAAACCAATGACCGCCTTTTGGCTTTTCTTTTTACATCAGCATTTTACTACCTGGGCTATATTCTTTTGAGCAGAATAAAAGTGTACCCGGTTTTTAAAATCCTTTTGATTGCCTCGGTTCTCGTCATTATTGCCCTCCTGCTCGTTTCGGTTAAATGGAAAATAAGCAGCCACCTCGCCGCAATCGGAAGTTTAACAGGAGCTTTCCTGACCCTTTCTTTCCGTACAGGCATAAATCCCTATATGGTTATCATTTCTCTAATTGTGGTATCAGGTATCCTGGCATGGGCCCGTCTTGTCCTGAAAAAAAATAACCTGCCGGAAATTACAGCAGGCTATTTTCTTGGATTAACCATTCAATCCCTCGTTTTATCGCTGATTTAATTTATTCAACAAATTTATAGCCAATTCCTTTTAGTGTTTTGATATGGGCATTCCCGATTTTTTCACGCAATTTCCGGATGTGCACATCAATGGTACGATCTCCTACCACAACATTTTCGCCCCAAACAGAAGAATAAATTTCCTCGCGTGTGAACACCTTACCGGGTTTTGACACCAGCAAGGAGAGCAATTCAAACTCTTTCCGCGGCAATATCATCTCTTCATCGCCAATACGGATAAGATATCGTTCCTTATCAATCACCAGGTTACCAATGGTCAGGGTATTGTCATCCTTGGTAAAAGAAACCGTTCCGCTTTCTCCTGTTCTTTTGAGCAGCGCCTTAACCCGGCTCACCAAAACCTTGGGTCTGACAGGTTTGGTAATATAGTCGTCGGCCCCTGCCTCAAACCCGGCAATCTGGGAATAATCCTCACCCCGGGCGGTTAAAAAAGCAATCAGGGTATTGTTCAGCGAAGGGATTTTCCGAATCTCTTCGCAGGCAGCAATCCCATCCATCTCGGGCATCATCACGTCCAAAATGATTAAATGGGGCTGCTTCTTTTCGGCGAGTTTAATGGCATCAGCACCGTTTTGCGCGGTAAAAACCTGATATCCTTCTTTCTCGAGGTTGTAACTGATGAATTCCAGAATATCGATCTCATCATCAACCAGCAGGATTTTGAAATTATTTTCAGTCATGGGATATATTTATTACTAAGGGTTTAAAAGTTCTTGCCAACCCAAAGGATTTATTAACAAATTATTAAATACTGAATGCAATGCAAAGTTATCGCTAATATTTGGCTTTTTCAAGGGTAAAGTTAAAAGTTGTACCCTGATCCAACACACTTCGCACATTAATAGACTGATTATGAGCCTCTATAATGTGCTTTACAATGGAAAGTCCCAATCCGGTACCTCCCTGTTCCCGTGATCGGGATTTATCAACACGGTAAAAACGTTCAAAAACACGCGGAAGGTTCTTTTTCTCAATGCCAATTCCGTTGTCAGTCACTTCTACCATTATATTCTCTTCCAGGTCGTGAAACGAAACATGTACATAACCTTCCTTCTTCCCGTATTTGATCCCATTTACCACGAGGTTGGTCAGCACCTCAAGAATGCGGTTGCGGTCGGCCTTTACATAAACGGGTTTCACCGGCTTGTTGATAATCTCCAGGGAAATCTTCCGCTCATCGGCCTGCCATTGCTCCATCTCCAAAACATCTTTTACGGTTTTCACAATGTCGAAGCTCACCATCTTTAACTTCAACTCCCCCGATTCCAGTTTGGTAATCGATTCCAAATCCTCAACGATGGAAATCATGCGATCGATGCTCTTTTCTGTTCGCCGGAGATAGAGTGTATTGATTTTGGGATCATCGATGCCCCCTTCCAAAAGCGTTAAAATGTATCCCTGAATATTAAATATGGGCGTCTTTAACTCATGGGAAACATTCCCCACAAACTCCTTGCGGTAGCGCTCCAAATCCTTCAGCCGTTCAATCTCTTTCATCTGCGTTTTAGCCCACTCTTCTACCTCAAATTTTACATTAGCCAAAAGGTTCGTGGAATCGGAGGACTTCTCTTCCATCTTGTTTCCGCTTAATGGCAAATCTTTTATGGTTTTATATACCGGTCGAATCTTATCCAGAATATACTTATTGATAACGAATAGAATCGCGAAAAAAGAAAATAGAAAAAAACCAGCGGTAAAAAAAAGAATCACAAAAATATTGGAAGCAAACCACCAGTTAAAAAAAAGAAAAAAAAGGACCAGCGATGTCAGCGCCAGGGAAATATAAGTTGCCAGTTTTCGTGAAGAATGTGTTTTCATCTTTTCCGATCCGTTTTTTATTATGAACCAATTCTGCTCTGCTTAAAACCGGCTTTAGTGCCGGAATGCTGTTTTCATTTTCTCCTTTCTTCATCTTCCGGATTCACTTGTCAAAAGTATAAAAAAATCAGATGCCTGCGATTAACGCTAAATTCAT
>CAYTDH010000131.1:0-10761 GCA_964436325.1 uncultured Tangfeifania sp. | reverse complement strand
ACATACGGGTGACCATTTCCCATGAAGCATGAAACCGTTTTCCGTAGTTTTCACCGGCAAGGGCGGCCGCAATTTTCAAGGCCTCGATCCGGGGAGGGGGATTGTACTCCCTGAGGGTATTTCCCTGTTCGTCGTAGCCGTTCCAGTAAATGGTGTCAATCATTGTTTTTCTCTCCAGTGGTTCTGCCCGGTTGGCATCGTAAATTCCCCAAACGGCAATGGTAATGACTTCATTGTTTTTTGGACTGTTGGAGGCCTCCTGCCAGGTGGAAAAAAAGCAGGAAAAGGTTTCCAGCGAAATTAAAAGCTCGGAGGAGGTGGTGGCTGTAATTTTCTGCGTCAGTTCCGGAGGAAGCGCCGCCAAATGATCGCCCGAATGCCTCTCAAAGGCATTATAAGGGAAAATATGGACATTATCAAACGTATTGTTTTGTTTCAGTTGTGTTGCCAGATTATTGAGACTGGCCTGCACCAGAAGGCTGTCGAGATTTTCGGGATCGTTTTTCTTTCTCACCAGGCGGCTGTTTTCTTTGTAAAAATGCTGCAATGTGTCGCTGTCGTATTTAAAGTTACGGTAAATAAGGGCCACATTCCTGGCGGAGGAGGGGATGTTCGTTTCGCCGGGCTTATATACCTCAATAGGGTATTCCTGATAAACAGTACATCCTTGCAGCAATGCCACGAAAAGCGCTGTGATAAAAAAGAGGCGTTTCATTGGTTTCGATTTTTCAATTCATTTTTTCTTCTTTTGAGCACCTGTAAGTATTCGTAAGTCAGAGGTCTGTACATGGTTTTGTATGATTTCAGGGCCCAGTCAATAGCTTCATCCAGATTGCCTGTCATTTCGTATGCCAGGGCTACATTAAACTGCGCTTTGCTTATTCTGGATTTCGATTTTGAATTCACCGCCGTTTCCTCCCAAAGGTTAAGGGCAGTCTGCCAGTTTCCGTTTTGGGCGAACTGACCTGCATTTTGCATATTTTCTTCTCTCCCGCCAAAATAGGTACGGCGCTCGGTACGCCAAATCACCGATATTCTCTCTGAAAGGTCGAGGGCAATGGCAATTCCTGCTTCCGACAGGGCCTTCTTCACAGGTGTAAATTTACTGAACAGGTTTCGTGTGGAAACATCAGCATCTTCCCAATAAAGGGTATCCCGAAGGAATTTGTTGAGCACAATTTTCTCCTCTTTAGGATCATACACCCTGAACTGGGCTTCATACTGGATTTTCATTTGGGCACTGGCCGCTGAATAAAATCCATCCTGAAAGGGGTCATAAAACGACTCGTTTCCAAAATCCGTGATTACTCTGGCGCCCAGGTGTTCAAGCGATAAAAGTGCATCGGTGTCAAATTCCCGGGTTAGCTCACGGACCGTTTCCCAGGGAAGGGGCTGGGCAAAATTGGAACTTTTTGAGCCATTCATAAAGCGGTTCCGGGGAATGACATAATCGTACCTTCCCGATTCAAAAAGCAAATCCCCTAACGCCTGCAAGGTGGTATCCGCCATCTGAAAATCATAAATAACTGTGTCGTAGTTAAAACGCTTTTCATAAAAAATTTTTTGAAGCGAATCGGCGGGCAGGTCATTAAATTTTTTATTGACTGCCTGACTGGCTATAGTAAGGCTTTGAATGGATGCAGGAAGGTTTTCCGGGGCGGGTTCAGGAATTTCAATAAGCAGTGAACGCGTTGAAACACAAGAGTACCCCAGCAATGCCAAAAGCATTATTGCCAATCCTTTCGCCCTGTATTTTTTTTTGTTTTCCATTTCTAATATAACTGTTTCCAATGGTAGATAACGAAAATTCCCTAAAATGATTATCCCGGCAGGCAGGTAACTGTTTTCATGACCTGCCCGTGGTTAATACATGCCCCAGTATTTTCTCAAAAACCATTCCATGCTTAAAATTAACAGAAAAACAAAGAACAACCACCGCAGGTTTAATAATTCATTAACCATGTCCTGAAAATAGACAACAGGTTTAAGCTGGTTTCCGGTTTTTAATTGCTGAAGGAGTTGCTGCGTTTCACCAGGAAGGAAGAAATCACCGCCACTTTGGTTGGCAAGCTGATATAACATTTTGTGATTGGCACGGGTAATGATCTTTTCCATTTGAACCGCTGTAACAGAAAAACCCCCTTTTTCGGAATAGGTTTCATCTCCAATGGTTACAGAGGAGGAAAAATTGTAGTTCCCCACCGGTAGTTTTCCAGCATTCAGGGTATATTCATCGCCCCGGATGTCAAAGGTGAATGGAAACTCTTCTCCCTGTTCATTGGTGATTTCAATTGTTACCTCTTCTGAGGTTATTCGTTCAAAGGCATCGTTATACACTTCTGCATTGAGAATAACATCGTCAATTTCAGCATAAACCGGCTGATAATCAATGATGAAATTATCTTCGTTTTCACGCAGGGCCAGGTATTGAACCAGTTGGTTGATTAACTCGGCAGACTGGGCATGGGTTTGATTCAGGTAGTAGTTAAAAAGTCTCCACCGCCATAATCCTTCCCCAAAAATGAAACCTGTTTTCCGGCCGTTGATCACTCCTGTTGCAACAAGGGGTTTGGCCGTCTCAACATTTTTAATTTTTTGATAGAGCAAAGATGTCATTTCGCTGGCTAAATCGAATTGGCTGTAAGGTGCCAATAGGGGTGGGAAACGCGGGATAATTTCCCTGAATTCATCACTGACGGTGAATGTGGAATAAGAAGGATTAACATGCGCCTGTGCCTCTTCAGGAGATCCCGCTAATTGTTCTGTCTCCACTCCTAGGTCCAGCGCATTTAGCTGGGGGAGAAAGGTCTTTGGCCCAACCAGGAGGAGGAGTGGTATACGGCGGTTCTGTTCTTCTCCGATGATACTGCCCATGGATATTCGCTGATTGGGTAATTGATTTAAAATGACCAGGTTGAAGTCGGAAAGATTGGAAGGGTAAGGTTCTTCGGTGAAAATGGATACGTCGTAGGACTTTTGCTGCTCAAGCGTGTTTTTGATTGTTCCGTTGTCGGGGTGGGGGCCATTGGATAATATGAGGATTTTTTGTTTGTTTTCGAGTACATTAACCACAAAATTCATCCTGTTATTGGCTCTGTTTCTTTCATCATCAGCCGGTTCGATGATGGCGGTGTATTGGTTAATGCCAGGTGAACCTGCTTCCAGGATAAACTCCTGAGCATAAAAATAGTCGTTGTTTGGCGGGGTGATTATGGTTTCCGCCTGAAGGGCTTCTTCTTTATAGACAGAAAGCCGGAGCGCCCTGCCTGCCATTTTGGAGAAATGGCTTTCGATGATGACCGGAAAACGGTTTCCTGAAAATGAGGTGCGGTTAGCCCTGATTTTTTGGATGCGGGCATCGGTAATTTCGGTTGTGTCGCCTGCCCCGATACTGTATACAGGAAAAGTAACCTCTCCGGCCATATTCACCGGATTTTTTCCCTGGTTGTATATGCCGTCTCCCATAATGACCACCGCGCCAATATTATCATTCAAATGATTGTTGCTGATGGTGGAAATTAACCGGCTGTAATCGGATTTTTTCCCGGAAAAATCCAGGGAACCCTCAGTCTGGGTTTCCTGGTCAAAGGTGTATTGAATTACCCGGTAATCCTTTTCCAGTTCATCAGATACATTTTTCCTGATTTGCGTCATGCGGGAGGCAATTTCTGCAGAGTCGCCAATGGCAGTGACAGAACCTGAATTATCCCAGGCGGCAATGATGACCGGGTTCCGGACAAATTTTCTGGCATTTCTCAGGAAAGGAGATAACAACAGAAAGGCAATCAAAAAAAAGGATAAGAAGCGCAGAGCGGCTAAAATGCTTACCTGGCTTTTTTTTAATGCCTGGTTGTCTTTGTTCTTAAAATAGAGCATAAATGCCAATCCCACAGCCGCCAGGAGTATGGCGAGTAAAGATATAAACCAATATTTTTCTCCAAATGAAATCAATGTATTCCTCCTTTTTTTAGTGGACGTAAATATAAAGAACTCCTTTTGAAAATGCGGATAATTCCTTATAATTACACGAATTTTTAAAACTGAAAGAAAATGGGGAAGCATATCGGAAGGGGTATCATCCTTTTGCTTGGGATGATGCTCATTGCTGCAGGTCTGTTAAATGGACAGACCTTTGATGTGGAGAGGCGAACGCTGGTTTATAAGGATGTTGACGGAGTGCGGCTGGAAATGGTGATTTACGAACCTCAGATGAGTGTTGATATTTCGCTTCCTGCTATTGTTTTCTTTTTTGGCGGGGGCTGGGTGAGCGGCCAGCCCGATCATTTCCGGCTGCAGGCTGAATACCTGGCCTCCCGCGGAATGATGGCCATTTGTCCCGATTACCGGACAAAAAACCGCCACGGAACCACCCCTTTTGAAAGTGTAAAAGACGCCCGTTCGGCGATGCGGTATGTCAAAATCCATGGACATGAGATGGGAATTGACACTTCCCGCATCGTTGCCTCCGGAGGGTCTGCCGGCGGACACCTGGCCGCCTGTACCGCCCTTATTGATGATGTTAATGAAGATTCAGATGACCTTTCCGTTTCTCCGGTTCCTTTTGCTCTCGCTTTGTTTAACCCGGTGGTGGATACCGGAAAGCGTGGCTATGGCCGGGAAAAACTCAATGGCCGGGAGTTTGAAATTTCTCCGGTTCACCATATTACTTCCGGAACTCCTCCTACGCTTATTATGCATGGAAAAGACGATACAACAGTTCCTTATGAAAACGTAGAACGTTTTGAGCAGGTGATGAAACAACTGGAAAATGAATGCATCTTAAAGGGATACCGTAAACAGGGCCATGGCTTTTTTAATTATTCCCGCAGTGCCCGTAATTTCAGAAAAACACTTCACCAAACCGAAGTGTTTCTCGAAAAATACCATCTGCTGAAAGGGGAAAGCTGGATTAAGGAATATGTGAAATCTCAATGAACAGGCTAATCTTTCCGGTGCATCCTGAAATGACTTCTGTTGTCGAGTACCAGAACCCAACCATCATCGGTTGTGGCCGAAACGGTATACTGAATACCAGTGGCTTTTAAAGTAAGTTCTGCTTTTTCCCCTTCCGGTGTTGTAACTGTTGCCTGTTCAGAAAGTTCTGCCAGCGATTTGGCAAAGGACCCCGTTTGTTGCCGGTAGTGGTTTTGTTTGTAATAGATTTTCCAGAGGTGTTCACGGATGCTTTCTGCCGGCGGAGGTGTAAAAGAAGTTTTTTCTCCGTTGGCCGGTGATTCGGTGAACTGAAGAACCCCCCATCGTTCAGGAAAATGCATATTTATTACTCCGGTTGGACTCCACACCCAATTGTCTTCCGGGATTAAACGACCGGTTTCTTCATTTTTTTTGCGGTGGTACCTGCCATCTTTGATTTGGGTTTGCCACTGAACGCGCGAAAAATTGATCCTCCACTGTTCCCCTTCTTCGGGTGTTTTTGCAGGAACTCCAAGACGCAAATCTTTAAAAGGAATAGCCACTTCCAGGGTCCAGTGGCTGTCTGTGTCATCCGGATCATTTAAAGTGCCCTGGACATCTACAGCGTGGAGGGTTCCGGTTGCATCCCACGAAATCAGCGGGATACCACCATTCCGGTAGGGTTTGGTCATAAAGAGATCGAAAATGGTATTTCGTGCATTAAACTCAAACTCAAAATAGTGGTGGGTGTCTCCATCAGGGTCAATGAAAATTTCAAAATCATTCTCATGAAAAACAATCATATCCCTGACATCGTAATAGGACCATACATGAGGCTCTTCCAATTCGGCATAAAAATACAAATAATCGTTGTCCCAAAGCATCTTCATACGTGTTTGCCATGTAGGTTCCGGTTTATGCTTTCCCTCAATATCGAGGAAGTAATCGGTCCACTCAGCATCTTGCCATGAAGCTTCATCGGCTTTCCCGTCAATCTTTATAGGAGAAAAACTCTGATAGACAACATAATGACGCTCCGGAGTCATCAAATGATCGTAGGTGGGCCATTCAATCTGGCCATTTGCTGAGGGGCCTGAAGCGATGCCAATAGCAAAAAGGAGGATAAATAGTGTTTTTTTCATGATTCCCTGTTTCTGTTGGATGCAAAATTATTGAATTTTTTTACTTTCTGCAATAGTCTTTTTAAAAAATATTATAAATCGGTTGCAGAAGATTCTGTGATTTTTTTTCCGTGAAAATCGGTTTTTGTTTTACCTTTACTCTTCAAATATTTACTCATTTAACAAATCAAAACAATGCGAACATTATTTTTTTCTGTGAAAATTTTTCTTTTGGCGTTACTTGTTATTTCTTTTGCTTGTAATTCCCGGTCAGGTTCCAAAAAAGCGGATGAAAAATCCGGAAATGAACAGAAAGAGAACTGGATTCAGTTATTCAACGGGAAAGATTTAGACGACTGGCAATTCAAATTTAAAGGGTATGAGCTGGGTGTCAATTACAATAACACGTTTCGGGTTGAGGATGGGCTCTTGCGGGTTCGTTATGATGACTGGGAGGAATTTGGTAACGTTTTCGGACATATTTTTTACAAAGATGAATTTTCGCATTACCGGCTCCGGGTGGAGTACCGTTTTGTTGATGATCAGGTAAACAGCGGGCCTGGTTGGGCCTATCGGAATAATGGAATTATGATTCACGGGCAGTCTGCCGAATCGATGGAACTGGACCAGGATTTTCCGGTTTCCATTGAAGTCCAATTATTGGGAGGCAGTGGACAGGGAGAGCGTTCCACCATGAATTTATGTACTCCCGGAACCAATGTGGTGATGGATGGAGAATTGGTTGAGCGTCATTGCACACCTTCATCTTCTGAAACCTTTCACGGCGACCAATGGGTTTCGGTGGAAGTAGAGGTAAAAGGGGGCGAAGTCATCCGGCATTTTGTGGAAGGGGAAGAGGTGATGTCTTATGAAAAGCCGCAGTTGGATCCACGTGAACCCTATTATGAAAAGCTGTTGCCAGAAGACGGGGATAAGATTATTTCGCGGGGGACGATCTCCCTGCAGGCCGAAAGTCACCCCACCGATTTTCGAAAGATAGAGTTGCTTGTTTTAGAGGAGTAAATCAACGGCCCCTCATCTTTTTGGCCTGTTCCTTTCTGTTGGCATAATTGAGGGCCAGCAGGGAGAGGGCAATAACAACCATCCCCAGAATAGAGGTGAGATCGGGTGACTCATTTTCCAGAATGATCCAACTGAGGATGGCTCCGGATACGGGTATCAGGAACTTCCATACATTTAAAACCGAAACCTTTACGCCCGGCCTTTTTAGCAAGGTATACCAGATGGAAATTGCGGCTGCCGACAAAAAGCTGAGCCAGGCCAGGGCCAGGTAATACTCCGCAGGGAATGGTCCGAAATGAACTCCTTCAACCGGAACAGATAGAATGAATAAAAAAAGACCTCCCATAATTAAGGAGACAGAGCTTAGAACGAAGGGGGAAATCTGTTTGGAACTTTTGGCTACCAATACATTGGCATAACCGGCAATCAGGTTATTGAGCAGCAGCAGGGCAATGCCCAAATATTCAAGCTCATTTTTCAGTTCAACTTTTGTTCTTCCAAGGGTGATAATGGCAATACCCGATACGCCAATGACAATACTGAGGGTTTTCAGGGGCGTCATTTTGTCGTTATGAAAAGCAAAATGGGCTACTATGGCCACAAAAAGGGGAGAAGACCCAATGATCATGGCGCCCAGCGAGCCGGGAATCAGATTCAGCCCGCTGTAAAACAGCGCATATTGCAAAAATACCTGGACAAAAGATATCAGCAGCAAAAACGGATAATGGGACCGGATTTCCCTGACAAAACGGACCGGCTTGCCCCAGATCATGAAAATCAGGAGACCGGCAATAAAAAAGCGGATGCCGGCAAACTGGAGAGGCGTATGGTATTCGAGGCCGATTTTTACTCCGGTGAAAGCGGTAGACCAAAGCCAACACGCCAATATGGCCAGAAAGGGTGTGCTTTTAAGAATATTCTTCATATTGAATTAAAATGGGTGCAAAGGTGTGAAAATAATCCCGGAAAATACACTCCTTAAAAAATGGAACAAGCTGGCTTAATATTCGGTTTGTAAATCGAACTCCTTTTTAAATTTTTTCAATTTATCGTTGGTCTTTCGCCTTTTTTCATAGGATATGTCGTTTATTTGCATGGAAAAATCAATGAAGCATGGAAAAAACGATTATTAACAGCTACGAAGAATTTGAGGCTTTTCTAGGAAAAGAAATCGGAGTCTCCGAGTATGTTGAAATTACCCAGGAACAAATTGATAAATTTGCTGATGCAACCCTTGATTATCAGTGGATTCATACTGATCCCAAACGTGCTTCCCGTGAATCGCCGTTTAAGAGTACCATTGCCCACGGTTACCTCACCGTTTCGATGCTTACCTATTTGTGGTATTCGATTGTGGACGTCCGGAATGTAAAAATGATTGTGAACTACGGGATTGAAAATTTACGTTTTCAGCAGCCGGTTCTGGTGAACAACAAAATACGGGCCCGTGTTTCGCTTCATAGTATTCGTAACCTTAGAGGGATTGCCAAGATTCAGGTGAAAATTGTGGTGGAAATCGAAGGGGAGAAAAAACCGGCATACGATGCGCTTGTAACCTTCCTCTATCATTTCGATAACTAAAGGTTTTTATAATACGTGATTGTGTTAAAATTTTACCATTCTCGTTTGATTTTTCGTAAATTCGAAATAAAAAGAGATGGAATTTCTTACCGATTTAGTGCAAT
This sequence comes from uncultured Tangfeifania sp., assembly GCA_964436325.1. GTDB lineage: Bacteria > Bacteroidota > Bacteroidia > Bacteroidales > Prolixibacteraceae > Tangfeifania. The sequence continues at coordinate 2,018 of CAYTDH010000131.1, read as the reverse complement.
CCAGCGAGGTTAACTGGCAAACGGCCACCCTCCGTTTATTGCTCAGTTTTTTTATGGGGATGCTTATTGGTTTTGAACGGGAAGGGCATGATCAGCCTGCCGGTTTGCGCACCCACATTTTAATTAGTGTTGGAGCAACATTGGTAATGCTCATTTCCATTTTTATTCCTCAGACATTCACGGACTTTCAAAATGGTGATCCCGGCCGGATTGCGGCCCAGGTGGTTTCAGGAATCGGTTTTCTGGGGGCAGGTGCCATTCTGAAATTCGGAGTGGATGTCAAGGGCCTTACCACAGCTGCTTCCATATGGGCTATGGCTGCCCTTGGCCTTGCTGCCGGCGCCGGCATGTATGCCATCAGCCTTGTGGGCATCGTGGTGGTCCTCTTTTCCCTTTCGGTGATGAATTTATTTGAGAAGCGTGTATTCAAAGAACGTACCCTGAGAAAGGTTGTTCTCGAGATAAAAAAGAAAGATTCTGATATTCAGGAGTTGAGTAGAATATTCTCTGATTTTGATGCCAAAATTGTTTCCACCGGTTTTGAACGGAATATTAATGAGGCTTACGATACAGTTACTTTCATGGTGGGAGTTACTAAAAAATTAAACGTACAACACCTCTCAAACGAACTGGAAAAACAATCCGGAATCATTTCCATTGCAGTGGAAATCATTGTTTAGTAAAAAGGGTGCTGAGGGTTATTTTAATTTGTCCAACAGTCCTTCACAGGAGTCTTCCAGTAAATCGAGTACCAGTTCAAAACCCTCGTCGCCCCCGAAATAGGGATCCGGAACTTCGGTATAAGCCCATTCTTTGCTGAAATCGGTCATCTTGTGAATTTTTGACAGGTCTTCCTGATTCCTGGCAAAACCTTTCAAAGCCTGAACGTTTTCATCATCCATGCCAATAATCATATCGAATTGGTCGAAATCCGTTTCCGGATCAAATTTACGGGATATACTGGTTAAATCATAGTTGCGTTTGATGGCATGCTTTTGCATTCGCATATCAGCAGGTTCGCCGGCATGCCAGGCACTTGTTCCTGCAGAATCGATCTCAAATTTTTCAAGAATTCCTTCCTTTTTGGCCATTCCTGTAAAAACGGCCTCAGCACTGGGCGAACGGCAGATGTTCCCCAAACAAACAAACAATATCTTTTTCTTAGTCATAAATGTTCCGAATCTTTTTTATTTGGCATCAGCATTGTCACTATTCCATATTTCATAAGATTTTAAAGCCTGCTGCAGAAGCATCTCGTGTCCGTTTTTTACGGTAGCTCCGCGCTCCTGACCTTTTTTCATGAATTGGGTTTGAGGTGGATTGTAAACCAGGTCAAAAAGCAAATGTTTCTCCCCAATATATTCATAGGGAATGGGAGGATAGGTTTCCTCTTTGGGATAGGTTCCCAGGGGCGTTGCATTGATAATAACCAATCTTTCGGCCAGCATTTTTTTATCGATGGCTTCATAGGGGATTTCATTTTCCTGCAACTCTTCAATGGAAGCCGAAATGTAATCGATGCCGCGTTTGGTCAATACATATTTGATGGCTTTTGAAGCACCTCCCGTACCCAGGATGAGTGCTTTCTGATGGTATTCCTTCAGTAAAGGAGCAATAGAGGTTTCAAAACCATATGTGTCTGTATTAAAGCCTTTGAGGGATACCTTGTCTTTACGCCGCAAAATTTTTACGGTGTTCACTGCGCCCACTTCTCTGGCAGCAGGGGCCAGACTATCGAGATAAGGAATCACCTGTTCCTTGTAAGGAATGGTGACATTGAGCCCGGTCAGGTCCGGATGATTCCGGATAATTTCCGGAAACTGTGAAATGGCATCAATTTCAAAATTCTCGTAAGTGGAAGGGAGTCCTTCCTTTTCAAATTTTTCGGTAAAGAACCGCTTTGAAAAAGAGTGGGTGAGCGGGTAACCAATAAGTCCGTATTTATTCATATGTCCTTTTTTTTCGGTTTGGTTAAACCTTCGATAATAAAAATAAGAAAGAAGCCAACAAGGGAAAGT
>CAYTDH010000130.1:0-10768 GCA_964436325.1 uncultured Tangfeifania sp. | reverse complement strand
TGATTCGGAACGGGATGGAATACAAGACGGTTTCTCTGGCCAGGAGAAAAGAAGCGTTCACCCGGTGAAACTGGCAAAAGATCGAGCAGGGAGTGATGTCAAAAGAGACGAGATGAAAGAGAAAGAATGGGACCAGTCGAAAGGGAAAAGGGAAAATGATGTCTCGGTCGAAAATCTTTCTGGAGATGATAAAGCCTTTTTTCACGACCTGTTTTTAAAAATCGAGGAGTACATTATTGGAAAAAAGGTATTCCTCAACCCGGATCTTCGAATTGGAGATGTGGCTTATGAAATGGCGACAAATGAAAAGTATATTTCGCTGGCTTTTCAGCACGGCTCTGATCAGCGGTTTAATCAGTTTATCAATTTCCTGCGGGTGAATGAGGCCAAAAAATACCTCTCCCAATCCAAATACGATGCCATGAGTATGCCACAGATAGCCCGAAAAACAGGCTTCCGGAGTCAAAGTACTTTTCAGCGCAGGTTTAAAGAATATACCGGAATGAATCCACTTTTGTTTAAAAAGATGGGGACGAAATATGAAGCGAATTCAAAGGCTTGAGATTTTCCGTTTTTAAACCCTTCAACGAAAAGTGTAAAAGTTGACCGCAAAGGTGTTTTTAGGCAAAAATCTACCCGTTTTTTCCAAAAATGACCATTTTTTTTCCGATAGTGACTAAAATCCCACATGAAAAATCGATGTTGAGTTGTTTCAGACAATGACATTTTTTGCAAACCCTGCCAAACTCAAAAAAAGTTATGGCATTGCAGGAAGCCTCACAAACAGTGCTTCCATAATTACATGGTAAACCGAAAATGATAGAAAATGAATAAATCCTTATACGTGATGAAAATACTTTATAAAGTCGTTATGTTTCCGATGTTGCTGATAAGCCTGGTCGGTTTTTCTCAGATCCCTCAAAAAATGAGTTACCAATCGGTCATTGTTGATGCTGATAATAAATTAGTAATAAACCAAACCGTGGGTGTAAGAATTAGCATTCATCAGGGGACTTCAAATGGTACCGAAGTTTACATTGAAACCCATAGTGCCACTACCAATACCAATGGGCTTTTGAGTTTGGAGGTCGGAACTGGAACCTCCAGCGATGATTTTAGTGCCATTGATTGGAGTAACGGCCCCTATTACATTGAATCGGAAGTCGATCCCACCGGAGGAAATAGCTACAGCATAACGGGGATAAGTGAATTGCTAAGCGTTCCTTATGCATTGTACAGTTTGAGTAGTGGAAACAGTAGTGGTGGAGAAAGTGGTTTTCCTGCAAATGCCGCGAATGGCGACGTGGTTTCTTATGATGGAACCAATTGGATAGCCTCGTCTCTGGCAATAGCAAATGCCGGAGATGCAAACCCCTTTTCGGTAATGCAGCCCTCTCTTGCCTTAACTTATTGCATTTCTACTTCTGGAACGTATCCCCAGAGAAATAGTTCGGATCCTCTTATTGGTGAGATTGCCATTTTCCCCTACGATTTTGTCCCAGTCAATTGGTTGCCTTGTGACGGCAGAACGTTATCCACAAGTTCGTATACGTCTCTTTATAGTTTGCTATCAACAATTTATGGTGGAAATGGTATAACCACTTTTCGGCTTCCCGATTTGAGAGGTCGAACCGTTGTTGGTGTTGGACAGGGAAGTGGTTTAAGTAACTATTACCTTGGACAGCAAGTGGGTAGCGAAACGCAGACATTGAATAATTCTCAGTTACCTGCTCACAACCATCAAATTGTATTTGAATAACCTCAAGAAGATGCTTTTGGATTTGCTTAATATGAATTCCAGAAATGTCAACGAATGAAATCTTTGATAATTATAGTCACTCTTTTGTTTTATCCAATTTTCATGATGGGGCAGCAAAATATTCAGCTCAATGAAGACGTTTACGCGAAGCTGAATTTACCGCAACAGATTCCAGGACCAAAAAATCCTTTGGTTATTGCTGTGATTGATGATGCTTTTTTGTTGACTCATCATCAATTACAAGGAATTATCTACGAAAATAAGGGGGAAATTCCCGGGAATTTTATCGATGATGATGGAAACGGGTTTACAGATGATGTGCAGGGTTGGGATTTTGGTGATTATGATCCTGACACAGGTGTTACGGATGATAACAGAAACAGGCAATATCACGGGACCATGGTTGCAGGGATTGTATCCAGGGTTGTTGAACATGTTATGGGACCATCATCTCGCGAGAGTATAAGGATAATGCCCTTGAAAGTTTTGCCCGACAGGCCCGGAGCTCCTGATTATTCGCAAGGTTATCCTGCCCTGCAATATGCATTGAAAATGGGTGTTGATATGGTGGTAATGGCCTGGAGTGGAGGGAAAGTTCCTCCCGAATACCTTCCCTTGTTTGAAAAGGCTAACCAGGAGGGTGTTGTTCTTCTGGGGGCCGCGGGGAATGCTTTTTCCGATCAGTTGAGCCCTCCGGCTTCTTTGTCACAGGTCTTTGCTGTAACAGCTGTAGATAAGACTTTTAAGAAGCTGGAGAGCGCAAATTATGGATCAGAAGTGGACCTGTCTGCCTTTGGTAAAGAGGTAAAAGCTCCTCATTCTTACGCCGATAGTGCGTGGTTTTATGCCGGACGTACTTCGGCTGCTGTATCTCTGGTCGCTGGATCGGTTGCCGTTTTGATGTTGGCAGAACCGCAGGCGAGACCATATCACATTTACGAAGCCTTGATCAATACTGCTGTTCCCATCGATTCTGCCAATAATAGATTCTCCGCCCAATTGGGGGCCGGAATTCCCGATGTTTCCGGAGCTCTTGATTATTTGACAAATCCTTTTGGCCGGAACCGTTATTTCCGGTCCGACAGACCCAGGGGAATCCTCACGTTGGGAGGGCGAAACCCTGTTGATTACCAACTTAAACCAACGGGGGGAATTAAAGGGTTTCATTTTCAAAGGGCATCGGTTGGTAAACCTTTGCGGAAATCAACCCTAACCCTTAAATATCCCGGGATTTTTCAAAAACAGTTTGAAGGGGATGATTTACCCTTTAAGTGGTATTCCGCCGCCCCCCAATTGCAGATTACGTATAAAGGAAATACGAAAAGACCCCTTACCCTTCATTACCAGGCTGAACCAGTGGACTCTGCCACTCTCTACTGCCAGGGGATTCAAACAATTGTTCAGGATTCCGGATTCATATCCGATGGAAGCGGACCAAACCATTACGCCAACCGAACTTCCTGCAAATGGCATATAAAAGTAGATAAGACAAAGAGGGTGAAATTGGTTTTTGAGGTGATGCAAACCCAGGCCAATGTCGATTTTGTTCACCTGTTTCACGGGAAGAGTACGTTGCCTGAAAATTTGCTGGCAAAATTTAGCGGTCATAACCCTCCGCCTGAGATTATCTCTCCGGGGAATGAAGTTCTTCTGTGGTTTGTTACCGATAATTCCACAACAGATAATGGATGGAAAGCTCACTTCCAGGCAGTGGATGAAAAACCAGGTTTTAAATTAAAAAAAAAGAATAATTAAGTTTTGAGAAAATGATGGCATATGGTGATTTTGAAAAAATGCTTCTGTACTATTTTACGGTATTTTTTGGGTTCCTGTTCGTTGCCGGATATACTGCTTCTGCCCAAAAGGGTGCCGTTTCAGCCGGACTAACAGGAGCTGGAGAGGGAGGACGGTTTTACGCATCTGTCGGTCAGGTATTTTTTGGTTCTCACATGGGTTCCGAAGGGTCCGAAATACAGGGTATTCAGCAGCATTATTTTTATAACCCTGCTACCGGAGGTTCCATCGCAGAAAATGATTCTATCTGTCAGGGAACGGCAGCTGAAACCATTACCAATGCTGCATTACCTCAAGGTGCTTTGCGTGAAGTCTACTACAAATGGCAATATTCGATTACCGGGGATGGGGATAATTATCTGGATTTGAGTTCATCGAATGCTGAAGCGTATGATCCTGGCACTCCTTTACAGGATACCTGGTTTCGCCGCCTTGCCCTGACCAGTGGATTCAACCAATGGAGTGATGCTGCGGTTTCAAATCGTGTTAAAATAACCGTTGTGGAGCCACCCGTTGCCATTGCCGGGGATGATGCGCGTATAAATCAAGGGGAATCTTTTTCGCTCAGTAAGGCCAGTGCCGAAAACTATTCTGCTGTTCTGTGGGAAACCAATGGTAACGGAACTTTTTCTGATTCCCTGGCACTGAATACCATTTATCAGCCGGCACCAGGTGAAACCGGGCAGGTATCCCTGACATTGGCTGTCGAAAGTATTTTGCCCTGTTCGGGAACTGATGTCTCTTCAATAATCATTTACATTCAGACTCCTGGATTATGGACGGGGGAAACCAGTCGTGACTGGCATACTCCAACCAACTGGGACGATGAAAAGGTGCCTTCCCTTGAAAATCCTGTCACCATTCCAAATTCAATAAACAGCCCAGTTATTGGCAGCGCTGCTTCCTGTAAAAATCTTACCATTCAAAACGGAGGTGTACTCTCGGTGAGTAACGGACGGGTGCTGGAAATAAGCGGCCATTTTATCCTCAACGAGGGGGCTCATCTGAATAATGGAGGTACATTAAGGTTTTCCGGGGCCCAGGGAAAGCTCTTTGATTACCGGTCATCTAAAAATTCATTGGGAAATTTAAATGTACAATATGAAAAATAGCACAGATAAAATATTCGTGATGAAACGACCATGAATTTTAATTCTTCAAATTCACAACCAAGAAGAATTAAAATTCATCGGGAGTTCTATCGAATACAAATGAAATAAACAATTATAATGAAATGAAAAAAAAATCAAAAAGGATTCAGCAAATGTTTAAGCCGGCATTGTTGGTGCTGTTAACATTGCTATCCGTTGAAACAAAAGCACAGGAAACTTATGATTTTGAAAACCTGACCACAGGCGACATTTCTGGTCAGGATAACTGGAAAGTAACGGTTTCAGGAGGAGCTGTAACAGGACACGCCGACGTGGTTGACGCCAGCGATTTTGGCGATTATTCCGGGAGTAAGGCCCTTCAAATGTGGCCCCCCGGCTCCTCACATATTTGGGTTTCGCGGGTGAATGATGGGAACTGGAGCCTGCCCGACATGAATGGGGTTGAAACCATTGTGCTCCAATTCGATCTTTTTTTGAATTACTGGGGCAACCAGTTTTCGCTTGGCTACGATGCCAATGATGATGGACATATCGCTTCATCCGAAACAACGTTTTCGCTTTATTCCTATATGTATCAAAGCAAACTAACACTTCAGGGCCCGGCCGGCAATGCAATTTCCACTTATTCTTCCTTTCCTGCGACAGGTCACTGGATTCGCGCCAGGTTGATTGTGGATACCCAAAGCAACAACGGCTCAGGCAGCATCAGTTTTTCTTTTCGTGATATTGGTGAACAGGGCTCATGGCAATATCCCCCGGAAATGCAAAATGTCAATGCAGGCTTTACCCCCGGTTCAGGGGATCATAAAGACCCGGTTAATATCAACGGAATGGTGTACGACCAGGAAGCAGGGGATAGTGGCCGGTTGGATAATATTAAGGTATGGACTGACCCAATGATGCTTACTTACAATACAGCTTTAAGTGCAGGCAACGATATTGTATTGCCGCTTTATGGGAGTGTAAATGCCATAGTTGATTGGGGTGATGGTACTGCGGATACCTATACCTCCACTGGGAATAAAAGCCATATTTATAGCCAGGATGATACCTATATTGTTATTATTGACGGCACGCTAACTCAATTTGGAAATTTATCCGGTGTCGACGGAATAGAGAAACTGGTCAAAGTGTCTGCTTTTGGCGACCTCGGCCTCCAATCGCTTGAAGGGGCTTTCCGGAATGCCAACAATCTTGCTGAAGTTCCGGAAGAACTGCCCTCTACCGTTACCAACTTAAGTTTTTGTTTTAGGGGCGCCGATGAACAAACAACCATTACCAACCTTGAAAAGTGGGATGTGAGTAATGTGAAAAATATGCAATCTATGTTCATGTATGCCAGTGCCTTCAACCAGGATATCGGAGACTGGAACACAGGCAGTGTTACCAATATGGGGTCTATGTTTGATGGGAGTTCCGAATTTAATCAGGATATTGGTCAGTGGAATGTGAGCAGTGTAACCGATATGAGTTACATGTTTCAGAGTGCTGGTAAGTTTAACCAGGATTTGAAAAACTGGAATGTGAGCAATGTAACCGATATGACACAAATGTTTAGTTTTGCAAGCGCATTTAATCAAAATCTTGCCAATTGGAATATTAGCAAGGTGGAATCGTTGTTTAACATGTTTAGTTATACCAGCCTGTCTTCGGTGAATTATGATGCAATAATAAATGGGTGGGCAACCCAACAAGTACAAAACAATGTGGTTCTGGGTGCTGCTGCTATCCAGTACACCCCGGAGGCAGAGGCAGCACGACAGGGTTTAATCGATAATTATGAATGGTCTTTTTTGGATGGCGGTTTGGCCCAGGTATTTTCCGGTGGTTCCGGAACAGAAGAAGCCCCTTATCTTATCGCGAACCTGTCCGACTTGCAGTACCTTGCCGAAAGATCTTTTTACTGGGATAAGCATTTTGTTCAAACTGCCAACATCGACGCCAGTGCTACCCAATACTGGGACGACAGCGACGACAACAACGACGGTATCCGCTACAATGATCCGGAGGACCAGTCCAGCGATGGGAATAATGAAGGTTTTTCGCCCATTGGAAACTTGAGCCTGGAATTTACCGGAAGCTATTCTGGTCAGTACAATGCCAATGATTACAAGCTTCAGAATTTGATCATTAACCGCTCAAATGATGGTTATGTTGGATTATTGGGAAGGGCCTCCAATGCTTTATTGCGTAACATCACGCTTGAAGGGGTTAACATTACAGGACAATATTATGTGGGAGGTTTGGCCGGTTCCCTTCATAACTCAACAGAGGTTGAAAATTGTTCAACCAGTGGGACAGTGCAAGGGGAGGCTGCAGGCGGATTGGTTGGTCAGGTTAATGAAAGTACGGTTCAAAACAGTTCATCTTCTGCAAGTATTGTTGCCATTGGCACTTCTGGAGGTTTGGCTGGCCTTGCAATGGAATCTAGCTTCTCCAATTGTTGGGCAACAGGGAATATAGAAGTTGAGACTTCTAATGGGACTAATGTTGGAGGGCTTATTGGGCAAATAATATCGAAGATGCCAGATACTTCCTCTGAGATTATTGCCTGTTTCGCTTCCGGGAATGTCACCGCTGAAGGTTCTTATAACGTGGGGGGGTTAATCGGCCAATCTTACAACATCCCGATTCGGAGTTCAAAATCTTCAGGAGATGTAACAGGGATGAAGTGGGTTGGAGGCCTTGTTGGTTATATGGGATATAGCTCTCTGGATGATAGTTATGCCCTTGGCAATGTTGCTGGTGATGAGAATGTGGGTGGTCTTGCAGGTCAATTGGAACAGGCAACGCTTATCAACAGCTATTCGGTCAATACCGTTACCATGAATAACGGCAGCAATGAGGGCGGATTGGCTGGCTTGGCCAGCAATTCCACCATCACCTCCACTTATTTTGATAAAACGGTAAATACGGGTATGCCCGATGAAGCAGATTATGGCAAAACTACTGCCGAAATGACCAATTACACCACCTTTCAGGATGGAGGATGGGATTTTGAGCTTGAAAGTGACAATGGAACTGACGATGAATGGGGAATTAACAACAATGAAAATAGTGGATACCCATTTTTATCTTGGGAAGATTTTACAACGTGCTTTAATCCATCTGACGGAGGAACCATCGCCGGGGCGCAAAACATCTGCTACAATGGCCAACCGGTTCTGCTTAGCAATGGTTCAGCCGCCTCAGGTTATTTAGGTACGCTCGAATATAAATGGCAACAATCCACGACCAGTTCCAGTGAGGGATTTCAAGATATCGCGAATACCAATTCGCTTACCTATTCTCCTGGTGCTTTAACAGATACGACATGGTTCAGGCGTCTGGCCAGGGTGGGTTGTCAAACCAACTGGGATGGAGCTGCGGCTTCCAATGTTATTCAAATTGCGGTCTATGATGAATTTACTTCCGGTGCTATTGCAACAACGGGTGAAACGATCTGCTATGGTGGCGATCCTGCTGAAATTGCGAGTGTTACCGCTGCTTCTGGTGGCGATGAAACCATCACTTACGCCTGGTACAAAAGCACAGATGATTTTTCTGCCGACAGTGCTTTGGTTCAGGGGGCTACCGGGGCCGGTTATCATCCGCCATCAGGACTGACAGTTACCACCAGCTATCGCCGGTATGCCAAAGACGGAAGCTGCAACACACCATTTGGAGTTTCTGCAGGGACCTGGAAAATAACGGTAAGAAATGAGTTCACCCCCGGTGCTATTGCAACAACGGGTGAAACCATTTTTTATGAAGGAGATCCTTCACCTGTTGGAAACCTCACGGAAGCTTCAGGAGGTGATGAAAATATTACCTATGCCTGGTATCGCAGCACCAATGATTTTGCCGACAGCACCCTGATTCAGGGAGTAACATCCTCTGTTTATGACCCTCCGTCTGGATTGACGCAAAGCACGAGTTACCGTCGTTATGCCAAAGATGCCACCTGTAACTCCTCTCTGCTGGCATCTCAGGGGACCTGGAAGGTAGAAATTGCGGGTTTGTGGACCGGTGCCGAAAACAGCAATTGGCACAATGCCAATAACTGGGAAGATGGCCAGGTACCCGACCGGTCGATCGATGTGACCCTTATTCAATCGGCATATGGCAACGATCCGGTCATTGACTCCCCGGCCATTTGCCGGAGCCTTGTGATCAAAGCCAATGCTGCCTTGACGATCAGTAATAATCAATCTATCGTGGTTTTTGGTAATCTGGTCCTCGGGGAGAATGCTGGTTTCTCCAATGACGGCACGATTCAATTCTCTGGTGGTGATAGTCGAATTATCGATAACCGGAAGTTAAAATCTACTTTGAAAAATGTGGAAGTTACTTTTCTTTCCTCCCCGTAAAAATCTGCTCAGAAAAGAGTCTTCTTTTTTTAACCTGAATTATTCGGGTTAAAATCGCGGGTTCAATCATTTTATATGGTCATTTTTTCCGGAAATGACCATTTTTTTCCGGGAAATGACTAAAAATTTCTAAGCAAAGGGTGATTTGATCTGTTATTATTGTGGACTTTTTGGAGAATATAAATACAAAATAATCATGATGCGAAACTTTACTCTTTTTTGGCTTTTCGTGTTTTGGGCAACTTTTGCCTATGGGAATGGAGGAGCTAAAGTGACCTTTGAAACGAATACCACCGTGGAGGACCTGACAATTAGTGCAGGAGACACCGTTGTTTTGGCTCCTGGTGTTGAATTGACAGTAACAGGGAACCTGACCAATAACGGGTTTTTCCAGGCCGGCAGCAACAGTACGCTTATTCTTTCGGGAACGAAGCAGGTGATTGCAGGTGACTTTGGTTTTGAAAATCTATCCAAAGAAGTGGCTTCTGCCGATACGCTTACCCTGGGTGCCGGCGACAGTATAAGTGTTGCCGGTACGCTCACTTTAAAAGGGGCAGATGGTGAGCAGTTGGCATTGCGCAGTTCAGGGACTGGAGCTCAATGGGAACTGCTGACAACCGGCACATTGGATCTCGCTTACCTCGATGTCAGGGATGCCAACAATACCAGCGGAACGACAATCGATATAGCCCAACCTGCCGGTAACAGCATCGATTCCGGAAACAATACCAACTGGCGGATCGGTCCTTTCTCCGGAGGCGATGGCTCACCAGGAAACCCCTGGCAAATCGCTTCGCTGGAAGACCTCCGGCTGCTTACCGAAAACAATGAATACTGGGGAGACCACTTTTTGCAAACGGCAAATATTGATGCGTCTCCAACCCAATATTGGGATTCAACAGATGATAATGGGGATGGAATCGTGTTTAACGACGTCAATGATTCCAGCCCCGATGGCAGCAATGATGGTTTTTTGCCCATTTCAACCGGTCCGTCTGAGCTGTTTTCCGGGCTTTATGATGGCGGTAATAATGTTTTATCCAACCTCGCTATTAATACACCTTTGGATTATGCCGGCCTTTTTGCTGGTTTAATGAGCAATGGAACTACCCCTGCAGAACTTAAAAATTTAACGCTGAATCATGCTGCCGTGACTTCATCAGGGACTGCTGTTGGTGGCTTTGTGGGGAAAGCCGACGATGCCATTTTGTCCCGGCTTTACATCGATAACAATTCCACTGTTTCTGGTCAGGACAGAACGGGAGGTATCGTTGGAGATGTTGATATTCTCGAAATGGACAGTGTCGCTTCTGGTGCCACAATCCTTGGCGATAACAATGTAGGCGGTATTGTGGGCTATGTAGGAGGCCAGGCAACCATTACCAAATGTTACGCCAGTGGTGATGTAACCGGGAATACGGATGTTGGTGGTCTTATTGGAGAATACAATGCTGATGACGGTGGTGCTGTTTCCGATGTTTTCGCCCTGGGAAACGTTACCGGGAATGATGGAAGTGACGTTGGCGGCCTTGTGGGTTATATGAATTACGGTGTTTTAAGTTACGCCTATTCAGCCGGAAGGGTTATGAACACCACAGATGATGAAGTGGGTGGTTTAATAGGGGAATTGATTGACGGGGATGTTTCTGTTTCCAATTGCTTTTGGTTCGATATTTTTAGTGGCGATGCAGCATACTTCCCCGATGAAGAAAATTCAGTTCTTGACAACAAGGATAACATAGCCATTGTCAGTG
>CAYTDH010000129.1:5402-10779 GCA_964436325.1 uncultured Tangfeifania sp. | reverse complement strand
AAGACCATCGAACTACATCTTTAATTGAAGGGAAAAGATAAAATTCATGCCGGGGGCTACTATTCCCGACGAATAGGTTCTGTAGCGCTTATTCAGCATATTTTTGATGCCTCCGCTGAGGGTGATGGCATCACTCACAGAATAATTGGTCTGAATGTTGGCCGTCCACCAGGAAGGCGACCATGGATTTCCGTTCGCATCCAGGGCATACAAATGGGGCTTGTCCTTTTCTGAAGGTGCCAGTTGTTCATAATCGAGGCTGCCGTTGTAATCAATGAAAAAATCAACAAAAAACTTCCCCGTTTCCAACAGCAGGTGAGCGCTGCCAAAAGAGGGAGGCACATGCCGCAACGGAATGCCTTGGGCATCCTCTCCAAGGGTAAGGGTAAAATCGTGCCGCGTTCTGAACGAAGGGGAAAACAGGTACTCAAACGACAGACTCCCCCCGTAAATGGTGGCCGATTCTGCATTCACCAGGGCTTCGACATCGCTCATGATGCCATCGTACAAAATTGAGTCCTGCCCGTTAATCGAAAAATTGCGCCGGACCATCGCATTTTTTAAACGGGTATAAAAGCCGGTCAGTTCAAACCGTGCCCGGGCAGCATAGCTCCGGATAATACCCACTTCAACGTTTCTGGCATATTCAGGTTCCAGGCCGGGATTGGGAACAATGACATTCCCCGGCTCGGAGTCAAAAACTTTGGCCACATCGTCGATATTGGGCGAACGGAATCCGGTGGAAGCATTCAGGTTCACCTGCCACCCGGAGGCGGGATGCCAGACAACGCCCAGGTTTCCGTTTAAAGCCGAATTCTTCATGTCAAAACCCGGAAAAGGAAAAGAATAGAAGCCAGGATCAAATTTGCCACTCAACAGGGTCCGCGTATACCGTGAACCTGCATGAAAAATCAACCGGTCATGCATTTTGTATTTCCAGGAGAAATAAGCAGCATAGCTTTTGTAATCCGAATCATCGGGGTATCGCGGGGCAATATCCTCCTCAACCCCGCTCAGCAAATTTTCTGAAATAGCAGAAGAACCCACATGGTTCAGGAAAGCCTCTCCTCCGTAAAAAATTTCATGCTTCTCATTGAATGTTTTCCCCAAATCCAGATTCAACGAAAAAACCGACAGGTTTTCCTTCCGGTGCCGGAGGGTCTCCTGGTGCAAATTCCGGTCGTGACGGCTTTCGGCAAACAGCTGTCCTCCTGCCAGCACGTTCAGCTTATCGAACAGAGCATGGTCTTCCCGGTATTTCATTTGCCCCGAAAACAAGGTCCATTTCTGGGGCCCGTAATACCATTCACCATACCGCAATTGATTATCGCGGCGGGCAATCAATCGATCGTAACGGGGTATATCCGAAGAGCGTGAATGATGAATACTCCATACCAAATCGAGCTTTCCACTGGGGCGAAACCTGAGTTTAGACAGCAGGTTCAACTGGTTATATCCTGAAAACTTCTGAATACGGGGATTATTATTGGAAATAATCCGGTCGGTTCCGTCAAAATCTCCCGGATCAACAACCTCCGTGCGCAGGTATTCATCCGGACCATGGGCCCCCATTCGCAAATCATCAAATGTGGAATAGGTAGCACTGGCCACTCCGGCCCATTTCCCGGAACCGTAATTCAACGCACCATGAATGGTCTTTTCTTTGTTGGCGCCAGACCAGCGTGTAAGCAACTGCCCTCCGTACAAGGACTTATCGGTAGTCGACAATTTGGGGTTCAGGGTGTTAAAACTCATCACCCCTCCCAGGGCATCGCTGCCGTAAATGACCGACCCCGGACCAAAAATCACCTCTGCACTTTCCAGGGAATGGGCATCGAGGGAAATCACATTGTGCAGGTTGCCACTGCGGAAAATGGCATTGTTCATCCGGATACCATCCACAACAATCAGGACTCTGTTTGCCGCAAAGCCACGTATCATGGGACTTCCTCCCCCCATTTGGCTTTTCTGAATAAAAACGCCCTCTTGTGTTCCCAAAAGATCGGCTGAAGTTTGAGGCTGATAATGCAAAACATCGCTGGAACGAATGGTTTCAATCTTATGAGGAATTTCAGTTTTCGACTGCTGCCAGCGGTTGACCGAAACCACCACTTCGTCGAGGCGGACCGGGTCTTCAACAAGAAATACAATCTTACCACTCGAAATAACCTTCTCTTTCGTGGTGGCAAACCTTAAATAGGAAGCGTGTTGAAAGAGCAGGGTATCTCCGGGACGAATGCCGGTGAGGTCTGCCCTCCCCTCATCCCCGGTCTGAACCGTAGGATTGTTATTTGAAATGACCAAAACCCCTTCCACCGGTGCGCCGGTGTGGGCATTTACTACTTTAATTTCCTGGGAATGAATCCCTGAATAAACCAGCATCAACAATAATAAACCAACGAATTGCTTCACAAAAATCATTCTTTTCTCGCGCGCAATTTTACAAAAATTATGCCTCCATTTTCAAAAACAAAAAAATCAGCAAAAAGAACCGGAATATTCTCCGGAAAAATGGCCGTTTACCTTATGGCGGGCCGGAAAGATCAACAATAAAAAACAGGACTATTTTCGGCAGCTGTTAACCCGGGCAACATCGAACAAAATCTTTATCTTTGCGGCTTAAATCAGATTTATTCAAAAAATGGAATACCTTTTCGCTGAAATAGAGCCCCGGTGGCAAAAATACTGGGAAGAAAAAAAGACGTTTAAAACAACCGATGATTTTTCAAAACCCAAATATTACATTCTCGACATGTTTCCCTATCCATCGGGAGCAGGGCTTCATGTAGGCCACCCTGAAGGATACACCGCCACCGATATTTTCAGCCGGTACAAAAGAATGAAAGGGTATAATGTGCTACACCCGATGGGATATGATGCTTTCGGCCTTCCGGCAGAGCAGTATGCCATGCAGACCGGGACCCATCCTGCTGTTACCACCAATAAAAACTGCGATAATTTCCGAAGGCAGATCAAGGCCATCGGTTTAAGTTACGATTGGAACCGCGAAATAAACACCACTGACCCCCGCTATTTTAAATGGACCCAGTGGATTTTCAAACAGCTGTACAATACCTGGTTTGACGAAGAGCAGCAAAAAGGAAGACCGGTTTCCGAGCTGCCGGTTCCTGCTGAAGTGAAAGCACGGGGAAAAGCAGCCGTGCAGAAATACATCGCCGGGAAACGCCTGGCCTATTACGATAATGCCCAGGTGTGGTGGTGCAACTCCTGCCAGACGGTTTGTGCCAATGAAGAGGTCCTCACCGACGGCTCTCATGAAAAATGTGGAAACCAGGTGGTCCGAAAAAACCTGAAGCAATGGCTGTTGCGCATACCCCATTACGCTGAAAGGCTTTTGCAGGGACTGGAAAAGCTCGATTGGCCAGGGGGAGTCAAGGATATGCAAAAAAACTGGATCGGAAAATCCACGGGAGCTGAAGTAGATTTTCCGATCGATGGCATGGAGGAAAAGCTCCGGGTTTATACCACCAGGCCCGATACGTTATTCGGAGCTACCTACATGGTAATTGCCCCTGAGCATGCCCTGGCCGGGGAAATGGCTGTGCCCGGAAAAAAGGAAGAAGTAACCCGTTACATTCAAAACGCGGCGTTGAAGTCAGACCTTGACCGCACCGACCTTGCCAAAGAAAAAACCGGGGTATTTACAGGCCGTTATGCCATCAATCCGGTGAACAACGCCCGGATTCCCATTTGGGTAGCCGATTATGTCTTAATGGGATACGGCACGGGAGCCATCATGGCAGTACCTGCACACGATACCCGTGACTTTGAATTTGCCAAAGAATTTGACATCCCCATTGTTTGCATCCTTGACCCCAAAGATACCCCGGACCGTGAAAAAATACTGGCCGGAGACCAATGCTGGACTGAAGACGGAACATATATCAACTCATCAAACCAGGAGACCGGACTGGACATCAACGGCCTTAACAAAAAGGCAGGGATTGAAGCTACCATCCAATGGCTCGAAGAAAAGGGACTCGGAAAAGCAACAGTAAACTATAAAATGCGTGACTGGCTTTTCAGCCGCCAGCGTTACTGGGGAGAGCCCTTCCCTGTTATTCACTGGGAAGACGGTGAAGTTTCACTTCTCGATGACGAAGAACTCCCCTTGCTATTGCCCGAACTCGAGGAATACACCCCTGGTCCCTCCGGAGAATCGCCCCTGGCCAATGCTAAAGAATGGCTTCACGTTACCGACAAAAATGGGCGGAAAGGCCGCCGCGAAACCAATACCATGCCCCAGTGGGCGGGTTCATGCTGGTATTACCTGCGCTTTATCGACCCCAAAAACGATGAAAAAATCTTCGACCCCGAAAAAGAAAAATACTGGATGCCGGTGGATCTTTACATTGGGGGAGCGGAGCACGCTGTGCTTCACCTGCTTTACTCCCGGTTTTGGCACAAAGTACTGTTCGATTTGGGCGTGGTTTCTACTGATGAACCTTTCCAAAAATTGTTCAACCAGGGAATGATCCTCGCTTTTGCCTACGAAACCGCCTCCGGTGCGAAAGTTTCATCGGACCTCGTTGAAGAGAAAGAGGGAAAATTCTTTCATACCCAAACCGGTGAGGAAGTAAAGCAAATTGTGGCCAAGATGTCGAAATCGCTGAAGAATGTCGTCAATCCCGATGATGTGATTGAACGCTACGGAGCCGATTCCCTCAGGCTTTATGAGATGTTCATGGGTCCCCTCGACGAGCGAAAACCCTGGACCGATTCTGGTGTTAAAGGAGTACATAATTTTCTGAACAGAGTGTACCGCTTTTTTGCCGATCCCCAAAACTACAAAGAAGGACCTGAAGATAAAGAGATTGCCAAGCTGCTTCATCAAACCATTCAAAAAGTGGAATCGGATATTGAAAACCTGAAATTCAATACGGCCATCTCAGCCCTGATGGTTTTCAACAACGCCGCCCTCAAAAAAGGGAAGGTCACCAAAGAAACAGCGGAGACCTTTGCTCAGATTCTTGCCCCGTTTGCGCCCCATCTGGGTGAGGAACTCTGGAGCATTTGCGGACACAACGAAACACTGGCCTATGAACCATGGCCTCAAGTGGATGATAGCCTCCTGCAGGAAGACACCCATGAATACCCGGTCTCGTTTAATGGAAAGGTCCGGTTCAAAATTGAACTTCCGCTCGACATGCCTAAAGACCAGGTAGAAAAGAAAATATTATCCGAGCCGAGGGCACAAAAATGGCTGGAAGGGAAAACCGTACGAAAATTTATTTTTGTCCCGAAAAAAATCATTAATGTAGCGCTTGGTTAGCCGGAAATTATTCCTTCTCCACTGTCAGCAGACCCCATTTTTCAATGGACAATTCGGAAATAACATGAAATTGGCTTATCTTTG
>CAYTDH010000129.1:0-5302 GCA_964436325.1 uncultured Tangfeifania sp. | reverse complement strand
GCCACCGAATCGTTTGAAAGCAATGTAGTGAAGTGGTCGGTGAGTTTCTCGGAGCGAGTACCCTTAAACGGGACCCAGCAAGGATACAAAGCCATGGCTTTAAAACTGGATAAATTTAAGGAGCTCTGGAACGAGACAGCTATCCAGGCCACCGAATTTAAAATCTTCCCGGTCAACGTCAACCGTGAATACGGACAGGGAGGGCACACCGGGTATACCCTCAACCAACGCATATACATTGTGTCAGAGGAGATTGGAAAAGTGGAGCAACTGGCTGTTGATCCCCAGTTGTTTGTTGACAGTGGTGTTACCTTCGATAATTCCAATATGGAATTCTTCAGTACCGAACTCGACGAAATCAAGAAACAACTGCTGGGCAAAGCAACGCAGAATGCCCGTGAAAGGGCCCTCCAAATTATCTCAACAACAGGACTAAAAATCGACAAACTGCTGTCTGCAAGGTCAGGAGTATTTCAAATCACCGAGCCTTACTCCACAGAAGTGGCCGGCTACGGGATTCACAATACCAGCTCCTCCACTAAAAATATCAAGGTAACGGTATCTGCCGAATTCTCACTGAAATAATCCATTTCAAATCTGAGTCTCCTATCTTCGCGCCTTCCGGCCTTAGCCGTTCCTTTCATAATTTGCCGGCAGGCAAATCATAATCTTCCTCTTTGTGTCTTTGCGCCTTCGTGTTCAATCCTAATTTGCCGCCAGGCAAATTCTCCTCCCTGTCAGGATTTCCGTTTAATCTTGAGCTTCTGCCCAACATCCAGGTCATTCTCATTGGTGAGGTTATTCAGGCGCATAATGTCATTGGAAGTAATCCCTGAATACCTGCGGGCAATTTCCCAGAGTGTATCGCCTCTGCGCACCGTATGGTACTCGTAATTCGGATCTAATGGCCGGGGCTCAGTCTTCACAAGACTGCCTGCCGACTTTCCGATGGAGGCCTGTTTTTGGGCAAAGGTCATGGAATTGAGCTTTTCATACTTTCCTTTTTGGCCTTCAGGCACATAAACCAGCAGTTTCTGACCAACCCGTATCAGGTTGCGGTGTATGTTATTCCAGTACCTTAAATCGGAGGCCCTCACATTAAACCATTCAGATATAAACCCGACGTTATCGCCACTTTTAACGGTATAAAGCACTTTTGCCTTTCCATCAATATCCACAGGGGTATAATAGGAAGCACTCCGGCTGGTGGGGCTCACCAGCGTATTATCGGGAAAATATTTCTCCCGTTCGTAAGCAAAAACGAGGGTATCCTTGTCGATAAAGGCCATGGTTTTTTCCATGGGCAGGATAAGCGGATAGGGTTTCCCCTTTTTGGCCGGAATAACATCGCGGCGGTACATCGGATTGAGCGACCGCAATTGTTCTTTGTCGATATTAAGGGTAGCTTCCAACTGGTTAAAATGGAGGTATTCATGAACCATAATGGTATCTGTCTGAAGGGGAATTTCAGGAACCTGGGGTTGGAGATTATGCTCCTTGTAATAGTTCATCACATAAGCGGCAGCAATAAAAGCGGGTACATAGCCACGGGTTTCGCGGGGCAAACGGTAATAAATGGCCCAGTAATTTTTCTTGCCGCCAGCCCGGCGAATGGCTCTGTTAACATTTCCCGGACCACAATTATAAGCTGCAATGGCCAGCTGCCAGTCGCCATACCTGTCGTACAAATATTTAAAGTACCGGACTGCGGCGTCGGTCGATTTCACCGGGTCGCGCCGTTCATCCACAAAGCTGGTGATTTCGAGGTTCATTTGCCGTGCGGTTCCGAACATAAACTGCCACAAACCGCTGGCTCCCATTCGTGAATGGGCCTTGGGGTTCAGGGCTGACTCAATTACCGGAAGGTATTTCAAATCAAGGGGCAGTCCGTGCCTGTCGAGTGCTTCTTCAAAAATAGGAAAATAATAAGCCGACAACCCCAGCATCATCCTGACCTGGTCGCGCCGTTTTTCGGTATACAACTCAATAAAATTCCTTACTACCTTGTTGTAGTTCAGGTCAACCACTTCCTCAATTTCCTGGAGGCGGCTGATGTAAACAGAGTCGGGCAAGTTTGAAGGGTAAATATCGGGAGAGTCCACCTCCAGGTCATACACCTGAAACAGGTCTTTTATATACAAACTTTTGGAAAGACTGTCCATCTTTTCCGAAAAAATCGCATTCAGGTTTTCATCGGGTGAAGGCACAATGTTGAAATCAAGGGTGTCTGCTACCGGAAGAGAATCCTTAGGTGCCATGGCTGCGGAGGGTTGAACCGCCATTGAATCTTCCTTAACATCATGAATTTCAATCCTCTCGAGCTTCGCCATTTTTGCTGTTCTCATCTCTACATCTTGTGCCGTTAATGTACCAAATAAAAAAAGAAACAGCAGCAGTTGTAAAATTTTGCCCTTTTGATTACCCATAGATTAAAAATTAAATTTCCAGTTTATACAATATACTAATTTGTCATCAATGTTCCGCATGGAGGGTTCCCAGTTCATGGTTAAATCGTCGCTGATATCAAAGTTAAAAAGGTGTGCATCAACACTGGCATCGATAATATTCAGGCCATAAAAACCCACAAAGCCAATAATCAAAAGGTCGCGGTTACGACGGTAATAATCCTGCCGTTTCACCAGGCCATCCTTGAAGTTGCTAAAGTGGGTGGCATTATCCAGATCGTAATATTCAACAGCTTCAATCTCCATAAAGATATTGGTATCCGGATTGTCATCGGTCAGGTGCTCATAGGCCTTTTTGTTAAACTGATAATTATCGTTGTTCCAGTTGATAAAATACCCGATGGCTCCAAAACCGGCATATATGAGTGGAATTTTCCAGTATTTTTTATTGTAGGCCTGCCCCAGACCAGGAAGGATAGCTGAATAGATGGTCGCTTTTCGAGGTGAATGCACCTCCTCTTCCACGGGTTTTACTTTTCGGTCAGGAATGGTATCTCCGGTAACCAATTGTGCATGAACACTCAGAACCACAAGCAACTGGCATAAGATCAAACTTCCTTTCAAAAAAAACTTCCTCACATCCACGTTTCACAAATTTTTCCCAAAAATAGAAGTTTCGCCCCAGACGGTGCCTCCGAGCGTGGTTTTATTTTTGCTTTTCAATTATTTTAACAATTCGTTCGAGGTCATCTCCCGATTTAAACGGAATCACAATTTTCCCTTTTCCTTTATCATTAACAGAAATCGCAATACGTGATCCCAAAATTTTATTAAGCTGCCCCTTCAATGATTTATACTCTTTGGGCAGGGTCTTTTTCCGGGTCTGGGTTTCGGGCTCCCTGTTCTCTTCAGTAAGGTTACGCACAATCTCCTCCACTCTGCGTACGGAGTAACCATGCTTCAGTATCTGATGGTATACCATTTCCTGGGCTTCCGCATCATCCATATTGATCAGTGCCCTGGCGTGGCCCATGGAGATTTCTTTGTCCCGGAGTCCTTTTTGGATAATCGCGGGGAGTTTGAGCAATCGCAGGTAATTGGCAATTGTTGAGCGTTTTTTTCCCACTCTACCGCTCAAATCTTCCTGGGTAAATTTCAATTCTTCCATCAGGCGCTGATAACTCAGGGCGATTTCGATGGCATCCAGGTCTTCGCGCTGGATATTTTCCACCAGGGCCATTTCGAGCATCCCGTCATCTTTCGCTTCACGCACATAAGCAGGAATAGATTCCAGTCCGGCCATCTGAGCAGCCCGGAAACGCCGTTCTCCGGCAATAATCTGAAACTTATCTTCCGCTGTTTCACGAAGCGTAACCGGCTGGATTAAACCAATTTCCCGGATGGATGCGGCAAGTTCACCGAGGGCTTCCTCATCGAACTTCGACCGGGGCTGAAAAGGGTTAACTTCAATCTTCGTCAGCTCCACTTCGCTTATCCCTGCCCGCTGCATTTTTTCGGCATCGTCAATAAGCGCACCCAATCCACGACCCAGTGCATTCCTTTTTCCCATGTTCAAAACAATTTAACTGATAATGACTTTTTCCTCTTTCGACATCTTGGTCATGCCATTCCGCTGCAAAATCTCACGGGCCAGATTCATGTGATTTATGGCCCCTTTGGAACTTGCATCGTAAAGCACTACCGGTCTTCCGTAACTTGGCGACTCACTTAATTTAATATTCCGCTGAATAACGGTTTCGAACACCATCTCCTGGAAATGCCGTTTTACCTCTTCATAAACCTGATTGGACAGGTTCAACCGGGCATCAAACATGGTCAGCAGAAAGCCTTCAATCTCAAGCGACTTGTTTAGCCGGTTCTGGATAATTTTAATGGTATTCAGCAATTTACCCAGTCCTTCCAGTGCAAAATATTCACACTGAACAGGAATAATAACCGAATCGGATGCCGTTAACGCATTGACCGTTAGTAACCCCAGTGAGGGAGAACAATCGATAAAGATGAAATCGTAATTATCTTTCAGCTTTTCAATCGTATTGCGTAAAACCTTTTCCCTGTTCGGAAGATTCAGTATTTCTATTTCAGCTCCTACCAAATCGATGTGCGAGGGAATGATATCGAGATTGGAAATTTCAGTATTCAAAACAACCTTTTCCGGTTCGATGCCATCCACAATGCATTCATAAATGCTGGACTGAACCTTCTTCACATCGAACCCGAAACCCGAAGTCGCATTCGCCTGCGGATCGGCATCAATAATTAATACTTTTTGTTCCAAAACAGCCAGGCTTGCCGCAAGGTTAATCGTGGTCGTTGTTTTCCCAACCCCTCCTTTTTGGTTTGCCAGTGATATGATTTTTCCCATCTGATTATTTTATTTAAATGATCGGTTTCAAAATTAATAAAATAGACTTAACCTCATGAAAGCTTTTGGATTAATCCGAAAAAAAAATAGATAAAACACTGAAAATGAGAAAATAAAATTCTCACTTTTTTTGTAATTGCATAACTTCCATCAACCGGTTTTTATTGACCGGAACGACTCCGGGATATTCGCAAACCAGCCCCCCCGCGATGTTCGACATCAAGGCAAGTACACGGGGTTTCAGACCGGCAGCAAGAGCCAGGCCGGCAACACTCATCACCGTATCGCCTGCCCCGGAAACATCGGCAATCCGACGGATTACAGCCGGAAAATGCTGCTCCTCGTTTCCGTTACTGATAAAAACCCCCATTTCGGAAAGCGTAATAAATACCATCCCAAAGTTTTTGCTCTTTTTCAATTCGAGCACTTTCTCACGGAGTACTCTTAAATCCCCCGCCAGCAGGGGTACTCCCACTCCCTCGGCAAATTCTTTGATATTGGGTTTAAAGAG
>CAYTDH010000128.1:0-10801 GCA_964436325.1 uncultured Tangfeifania sp. | reverse complement strand
CGCTTACCTCTGAATCGATTTTCTACAAATATGTGACCCCTCCGGGGTCTTCTTCAATATTCTCTAAAGGTTGAAATATACCTGTCATTGGCACCTTAGGAACGAACCAATCTGATTTGCTTTCAGAACAAGAAAAAGAATCAGCAGATCGGAGTCCGCCGCACCCGGGTGGTGCAAATCCCGATCCGCACATTTCTTCATCTGTAGATCATATCAATCATAAAAATCAGCGTCTCCTTACCACAATCTCCCAATTTTACAATTCCACAATTTGACAATTTCTCAATTCCACAATTTATCAATTTGACAATTTCTCAATTTCTCAATTTTCCCCCTATTCTTCATCGGGCAAAAAATTGGGATAGAAATAATTTGTTGGAGGAACGAAATTTTCTTTAATGCTCCGGATAGAAGTCCATCTCAGCAAGTTAAACAGCGTTCCGGCTTTGTCATTTGTTCCTGAACCTCGCGCACCGCCAAATGGCTGCTGCCCGACAATGGCTCCTGTAGGCTTATCATTGATGTAAAAATTCCCTGCAGTATTGACAAGTCG
Organism: uncultured Tangfeifania sp.; assembly: GCA_964436325.1. GTDB lineage: Bacteria > Bacteroidota > Bacteroidia > Bacteroidales > Prolixibacteraceae > Tangfeifania. Next base: position 10,248 of record CAYTDH010000128.1, on the reverse strand, counting down.
TTTTGTCATCTTTTCGATGTGATAACGATTTTGGGAAAATATAGCACCGGTTAATCCATACATCGATGTTTTATCGAGAATATCGAGTGTTTCATCCATTTTTTCATCCTCATAAACATAAACCGTCAGGACCGGGCCAAACAGTTCTTCCCTCATGGTAATATAATCGGGTTTTTGGGCTTTAATCACGGTAGGTTCAATAAAAAATCCTTCGCTTTTGTTACAATTTCCCCCGAAAATAACTTCCGCATCCTCGTCTTCACGGGCTCTGTCGATGTATCCTTTCAGCTTATCAAATGAAGCCTCATCGATAACAGCATTCACAAAATTGGTAAAATCTTCCACCGGCCCCATTTTTACGGTGGCAAGCTCCTTTCCGAGCGCTTTCTTTAACTCATCCCACAGGCTTTCAGGGACATAGACCCGTGATGCAGCCGAACATTTTTGCCCTTGATATTCAAAAGCACCACGAATAATTGCAGTAACCAGCGTAGGAATTTCAGCAGTATTATCGGCAAAAATATAATCCTTTCCGCCTGTTTCCCCCACAATACGTGGATAGGTCTTGTAGCGGACAATATTTTCTCCAATTGTTTTCCAGATGCCCTGGAAAACTTCTGTTGAACCTGTGAAGTGAATCCCGGAAAAGTCGGAATGGGTTAAAACAACATCGGCAACCACGGGGCCTGAAGCATAAACAAGGTTGATAACTCCATCGGGAACCCCCGCCTCACGGAATACCTCCATGACAACTCCTGCTGAATAAATGGCTGTTTTGGAAGGCTTCCAGACCACAACATTGCCCATCATGGCCGGCGCTGCGGGCAGATTACCGGCAATGGCGGTAAAATTAAAAGGAGTCAGGGCAAAAACAAATCCCTCCAGGGGCCTGAATTCGTTGTAATTCCATACTCCACGGACAGAACCGGGCTGCATGGCATAAATGTCGGTCATGGCTTTCACACCAAAGCGCAGAAAATCTGAAAGTTCACAAGCCGCCTCAATCTCCGATTGATAAACATTCTTTGACTGCCCCAACATGGTAGCAGCATTGATTTTGGAGCGGTATGGTCCGGAAATCAAATCGGCTGCCTTAAGAAAAACAGAAGCGCGGTGCTGCCAGCTAAGAGCAGCCCATTTCTCCCGGGCCTCCAGCGCCGCATCAATGGCCATCTCTACATGACTCGAATCTCCCTGGTTGTAATAACCAAGGGTATGCTTGATATCGTGCGGAGGAAACATCCTCACTTTTCGATCGGTGAAAACATCCTGACCACCAATAACCATGGGTAGTTCAATCTCTTCCGACCGCATTTCCTGCAACATCTTCTTTACCTCTTCCCGCTCCGGACTTCCGGGAGCATACGTCAGTACCGGTTCATTTTTTGCTTCGGGTACATGAAAATTTCCTTTTGACATAGCAATATGGATTTTTAATGATGTATTTTTATTATTTTTACACAAAAATAAAAAACAGGCCCTTGCAAAATCATAACAAAAATCAGAAAGTGATTTTTTTTAACTTTATCAATTGCCTTAAAATCAGATAAGTATACAAAATCATTTTACAAACAAAACAAATGTCATCTTTTTGCCGGCGTAAACCAAAAAATACCTGAAAACGAAAAATAAAACACATATTTTGTAGGCATTTAAGCCTTTATCTTTATTTTTATGGCCTTGGACAGACCTTTTTACCATATTATTGCAGATAAACTGTGGCCAGGAAATACTCCGAATGAGAAAAAGCAGTTATTTGAATTGTTGGCGGTAATGACAATCATTCTGGCAACAGTACTCGTTCATTTTGCAATTAGCCTGCTGCAGCCCAAAACAGTTCAGTGCCTTTTATGCAATGCAAGCATGGCATTGGTTAGTTTTCTGGCACTTTTTTGCCTTTTCAGAAACAAACCCAACTGTACCCTCTATACCTTTTTTACCATTCCCTTATTTATTTATGCCTATTACATTTCCGACTTCTACCGGCACCCTCCGTTAAACGAAACCATTTATCAATCATTGGGCTGGCTGACGGCCGGAGCCCTTATCCTATTCTATTTCAGTGAGTCTGACTCAAAAATCATTTTCTACGCCATCCTGTCCTTCTTTACACTCCTTTTTCAGTTGCTAAAAGCCAATATGCTGATGGGCCTTTCGGCCTTTTTCAACTGGAGTGTGATTCACCCTGTTATTATATTCCTTCTGGTTATCACCGGAATCTTTCTTTTACGATCCAGGCATAAAAAAACCATTGAAGAATTGGCAGAAAAACTAAATAACACCCGCCAGGGCATTTCAAAAGTCATTCAGAATACCGGCTTTGCCATTGCCCAAATAAAGGCTAACCGCGATGAGCAAGGGAATGTAGAAGGATTATGGATAGAAAAAGTCAACATTGCTTTTGAATCGATGTTTAAAAAAAGTCTTCATGAAGTCAAAAACCAGGAAGCCAATTATGTATTCGACCTGGTTTTTATGGATGACCATTTTGACCTCAACAGTACGCTTCTTTTTAAGGAAAAAAGAAACCGCGAATTTCATTCCCGGAAACTCGATATGTGGTTCAAAATACATGTATTAAAACCCGAATACAACAAATTCTTTCTGGTTTTTGAGGACATCACCAAAGCACGAAAAAAAACCGCCGAACTTGAAAGCAGCAAAAAAAGATATAAGGTCCTCCTTGAAGCCATCCCCGACATCTTTTTTGTGATTGGCAAAGATGGTACTTACGAAGATTTTGTGATTAAAGAAAGTGACCTCTTTAAAGTGGAAGACACAAATATCATCGGGAGTACCATTTACGATGTGGGTTTTCCCGGGAACCTGTCGGAAAAAATAGCAACATGTATTCAGAGTTGCCTGAAAAACAATTCCATAGAAACCATTGAATATTCTTTAAATACCCCCAATGGAACCTATCTTTTTGAAATGCGGCTGGCCAAATTAAATGCCCGTTCTGTAATTTCTGTTGCCCGTGACATTACCCGCCGGAAAAATGCAGAGTTTCATCTTGAAAAGGCAAAGAAAAAGGCTGAAGAGTCCAACCGGCTCAAATCCGCCTTTCTTGCGAACCTTTCTCATGAAATACGCACCCCCCTGAACATCATCACCAATTTCACCCGCATGCTCGCTGAGGAAGACCTCGACAGCTCGGATAAATTGGAAATCTCAGATGCCATTTCGCAAAACGGCACACAATTGCTCAACATGATCGATAATACCATCCACCTTTCAAAAATCGAAACAGACGCGGTGGAAGTGGAGAATCATTTCTGTAAAGTCAACAACCTGCTCCGCGGTATCTATAACCGGTGCAAACCCCTTCTGCCCGATACCCGTGATGTAAAACTTATTCTTGATACAGATGTTCCCAACCCTGCTTTTGGATTTATCACAGACTCGCGCCTGTTGAGTGAAACCATTCTTATTCTTGTCGACAATGCCATTAAATACACCCAAAAAGGAAAAATCCATATGGGATATGAAATGTTGCGAAACGAAAAAGTAAAATTCGTGGTTTCCGATACAGGCATCGGAATCCCTAAGGAAGAAACCGAACACATTTTCAGCCGTTTCTACCGGGTAAAAAACGACATCAACGAAAGAACCTCGGGCTCAGGACTTGGACTGCCCATTGCCCGCCATTATGCTCAACTGCTGGGCGGTGAGCTCCATCTGGAAACGTCAAAAGACAACGGTTCCGCTTTTTGGTTTACCCTGCCATTTAAAGAAGGCAAGGGGTATTTAAGGGTGGTGAGTTAATCTCCGGTTAAAAGCAACAGTATGAACCGCGCTGAAATTCAAAACAGAACTGCATCAACCATGTCTGACAGAAAAAATTCCTTCCATTTTGCAATTTATTAATACCATTTTTTTTTATACAGCCCCTTTTTCATTCTGGTCATTTCCTCAATGACTTCAACTTTCTCACTTATTCATTTGAAGGAATTCATTTTTATATTTAGTTTTGGAACAACCAAAAAGGGCCTTTTCAAAAAAATGAAACAGATAAACCAAACGAATCCATTCTTTATCCGATGACCCTCGAAGGATATATTGTTGTGGCCGTTATAGCATTAACGATAATCGTTCTTGCCAAAGAGATCATGCGCCCCGGACTGGTATTCTTCTCAGCTGCCGTCATTTTAATGGCATCCGGAATTATTACTAACGAAGAGCTGCTCTCGGGTTTTTCAAATAAAGGAATGATAACCGTTGGCATCCTCTTTATCGTAAGCGAGGGAGTCCGACAATCGGGGATTCTGGACCGCCTGGCTCAAACCTACCTTCCGCGGAAGAGAGGGAAGATGGTTTTCCTCCTGCCCCGCATCATGCTACCCGTTTCTGTACTTTCTGCCTTCCTGAACAATACTCCGGTGGTCATAATTTTTGCGCCCATCATAAAAAAGTGGTCCGAAAAACTAAACCTCTCCTACAAAAAATTTCTTATTCCCCTTTCCTTTGCCACTATTCTGGGAGGCATGTGCACACTTATTGGCACATCCACCAACCTTGTTGTGCATGGACTGATCCTTGAAAATGGGTATGCCGGTTTTAATATGTTCGAACTGGGAAAGGTGGGGCTGGTGATTGCCATTATTGGTACGATTTACATTTCAGTGGCCGGCAATAAACTTCTGCCCGGAAAAAAAATCCTGTTTAATGCCAAAAGCTCTGCAGAATACAAAGATTATTATTACAATATCTCCATCCCTGAAAACAGCAATCTGGCCGGTCTGGAGATCAAAAACGGACGAATAAAGGAATTAAAAAAACTTATCGTAAAATGCATTGACCGGAATGGGAAAACCCTCGACACAAAAAAACAAACCCTGAAAATTCTGCCCGGCGACCAGCTTCTCCTGGCCGGTAAATCAGACCGGCTGAACTACATCCTTTCCAATGAACATATCCGGCTCCGCGGTTTTGACCTTCTGAAAAACGTCCCCAAAGAAAAACTCAAGCAATATGAAGCTGTTATCTCACCGCGATTCCCGGGAGTAGGAAAAACCATCTCCGAATTCAATTTTTTTGAACATTACCAGGCTGTGGTCCTTGCCATTCACCGGAATGGAGAACGGATAACCTCCAATCTGGATAAATTGAAGCTTAAAGCCGGAGACAATCTGGTACTGTTAACAACTGACAAATTCATTCAAAACTGGGGAGAGTCCAAAATATTCTACCTCACCTCCTACATCCGTGATTACCGAACCACAGGAAGTTTCTGGAAAAAATGGCTGGCTTTCATTATCCTTGTTTTAATGATTACCGGAGCTACCGTAGGACGCTATTTCAGTTCTCCTGCAGGCCTCACCTTCGATATGTTCTTCTTTTCGGTTCTGGCAGCCATTTTATTGGTATGGCTTAAAATAATGCCTCACCAGAAATACACCAAGGCCGTGAGCTGGGATGTGCTCATCACCATAGCCTGTGCTTTTGCCATTAGCAAGTCGATGCAAAACTCCGGAGCCGCTGAAGCCCTCGCCAGAACGACCATCAACTTTGCCAGGGGCTTTGGTCCCCTCGGCGTGTTGGCCGCCTTATACATCCTTACCAGTGTATTTACCGAAATCATCACCAATAACGCCGCCGCAGCCCTCGTCTTTCCCATTGCCCTGGCAGCAGCACAACAACTGAACGTCGACCCCAAACCTTTTTTTGTGACCATTGCCATCGCCGCCTCGGCAAGCTTTTCCACACCTATTGGCTATCAAACCAACCTTATTGTCCAGGCCATTGGAAATTACAAATTTACCGATTACCTCAAAATTGGTCTGCCCATGAATATTATCTCCTTCATTTTATCGCTCCTTTTAATCCCTTTCTTCTGGAAATTTTAAGCAAATAAATGAATTCCTTCAATTCCCTTTGATTAATTTTAGAACCTTATCGCAATAATCACTATTTTCGACATCCTAAAAATGATTGAACATGAAACGGCTGGGAGAGCGAATAAACCGAAAAAGAGAAAGTTTAAATATGAAACTCAGTGAACTGGCCCGTAAGGTGGGAATCAGTTCCAGCGCCCTGTCACAAATTGAAAAGGCAAAAGCATTCCCCTCCGTCTTTACCCTCAAAGCCATTGCCGACCATTTATATACCTCCGTGGGTGAACTTATTGGCGAAAATGAGATCCTCACCCAAAATCCGCTGGTTAAATTCAAAGACAAAAGCTTTGTAGCCAAAAACCGCTCAGGAGCTTCCCTTTTTCTTTTGTCGAACCACGGAAATGGGAAACAGATGGATACCTTCCTCATCGAATTTAGAAAAAAAGCCGACGCCAAAGGGATTCTGAGAGAACACCCCGGTCAGGCATTCTTCTTTGTGCTTAAAGGTAAGCTGGAAGTGGTCCTCGATGAAAAAAAGTTTACCATGGAACAAAATGACAGCTTCTATTTCAACGCAGTACGTCCTCATTCTGTAATGAACACCTCCGATGATGAAGCCCAGCTCATCTGGATAGCGACCCCTCCGGAAAACGGATAAACTGGATTAAGTATTTATTAACTTTTTCATTTTTACTTAATCCTCTGGCAGTTGGAAAATCGTTTTAAAATTTATTGCAATACATTTGCAACAGTTAAAATTTAAACGAACAGCGTTTAGGCAGTCGCAATAAAAAGAAAACAGAAAACAAAATTTATGAGTGATTTATTTAAAACTTTAGAAGAAAAAAACATTCATTTGCCCCAAAATGTGTCGGAAATTTTCAACGAGTGCAAAAGTCTTTCCGTATTCAACACCACCAATGAATTGGCTGAAGCGGCCACCGGGGGCAAAGGAAGCAGCGAATTTTCGGTGCAGTATGATGTTCCCGGGAAAGGGCTCTACACCGAAGCTGTAGTTCATAAAGTTAAAAACGGCATTGCCGTGAATTACACTGAGCCCTACATGCGCCGGCGCGATCCGGGAACCATGGTGATTGCCGATGATTTGCCAAGCGACAAAAAGCATTTTCGCGATAAATATAACTTTGAATTTCCCTCTTTGCAGGAAAAAACCTATGAATGGCTCAAGGAACAAGACCTCGCCTGTTTTTTCTATTTTGCGGGCAGGAATAATATTGGCTCCACGGGAATTGCTATAGCCCCTGCCAATGCAGCCTTTTTTGCTATGGGATTGTCGATGCTTCAACAAATTATTGCTCCTGCAGATCTGGAAGAAAACACAGAAATTAAATCTGTCATTTTTGTTGCTCCTGTTTTCAGGCATACCCATTTCAACGGCAAACAGGTGGTGGTGCATAACCGGTTGAAAGATATTCACGAACTCTATTCATACAACCTTTACCCCGGACCAAGTGCAAAAAAAGGTCTCTACGGCGTTTTGCTTACCCAGGGCGAAAAAGAAGGCTGGATAACAGCACATTGTTCCGCCGTGCAGTCAATCAGCCCCTACGACAACATTAAAACATTCATGCATGAAGGAGCAAGTGGAGGCGGGAAAAGTGAAATGCATCAGCACATTTTGCGGGAAACCGACGGACGCGTGCTCATTGGAAAAAACTCGGTAAACGGAGAAGAACGGTTCATTCACATTCCGCGGTTTTGTACCTTCAGATCAGTGGCCGATGACATGGCTTTATGTCATCCATCCACCCAAAAAAGCAATGGCAAACTTCAGATTCTGGATGCTGAAAATGCCTGGTTTGTCAGGGTCGACAGCGTCAAAAAGTACGGAGATGATCCCCACCTCGAGGAAATAACCATAAATCCTCCCGACCCGCTTCTATTCCTCAACATCGATACCGTTCCCAATTCCACTGCCCTCATTTGGGACCATATCTATGATGAGCCGGGCAAACCTTGTCCAAATCCCCGTGTTATCCTCCCGCGCAGTAACGTCAAGAACATTGTGAACAAACCAGTATCTGCCGATATCAGAAGTTTTGGATTGAGAACACCGTTATGCAGCAAAGAAAATCCCACCTATGGTATTGTTGGATTGTTCCATATTCTGCCTCCCGCACTGGCATGGCTTTGGCGATTGGTTTCTCCCCGCGGGTTCAACAACCCGAGTATCGTAGGCACCGGTTCCATGGAGAGTGAAGGTGTAGGCTCCTACTGGCCTTTTGCCACCGGGAAACAGGTCACTCACGCCAACCTGTTGCTCGACCAAATTATAAAAACACCGAGAACGACCTTCACGCTCGTTCCAAACCAAAACATCGGAGTTTGGCAGGTAGGCTTTAAACCTCAGCTTTTGATGCGTGAATACCTTACCCGCCGTGGGGCAGCCAGACTCCGGGAGGATCAACAACAACCCGCCAGGTGCAGCCTGCTGGGGTATGAACTTAACTACCTTACCATTGAAAGTTCCAAAATACCTACACGTTTCCTCAAAGTCTACAATCAGGCTGAAGTGGGAACCGAAGGCTACGACGCCGGTGCCGAAATTCTGAAGGCGTTCTTCAAACAAGAACTCCAAAAATACCTGACAAAAGACCTGTACAAAACAGGAAAACGTATCATCGAAGCATGCCTCAACGATGCAACCGTGGAAGAATACAATGAGATTGTTCCAATGAGTTATCAGTATGCTTTCAGCCAAATTGAGGATTTTGAACAAAACGAACAGGAAGATTAATCCGAAAACCACCTTAGGGTTTAAATGAATTATTAATATGAGGAGGCCCATCCATAAAAGGAGTTAAGGAACACAAACCCTTTTTATGGATCGGGTAGCTCCTCTTTTTTTATTTATTATATTTGCCTCTTTTGCGACAAGGAATTACCCCGGATTAACCCAAAAGAGTGTGGGGTTGCACTTACAGGATTAAACCAGGGAACATTTATTCAAATTTATGAAAAAATACAGTTTAACAAATCTGCGAGAGCTTGAAGCTGAGGCCATTCACATCATTCGTGAGGTCGCCGCCGAATTTGAAAATCCGGTGATGCTCTATTCCATCGGCAAAGATTCTTCTGTGATGGTACGGCTGGCTGAGAAAGCGTTTTATCCCGGAAAAGTTCCCTTTCCGCTGATGCACATCGACTCCAAATGGAAATTCAAAGAGATGATTGAATTTCGCGATAACTATGCCAAAGAAAAAGGATGGAACCTGATTGTGCATTCCAACTGGGAGGGGTTCAAAAAAGGAGTTGGGCCGTTTACCCATGGCAGTAAGGTTCATACCGACATCATGAAAACCCAGGCTTTACTCGAAGGCCTTACAAAATACAAGTTCGATGCAGCATTCGGAGGGGCTCGTCGTGATGAAGAAAAATCGCGCGCCAAAGAACGCATCTTCTCCTTCCGCGACAGGTTTCATCAGTGGGACCCCAAAAACCAGCGCCCCGAACTGTGGAATATTTACAATGCACGGGTTCATAAAGGAGAATCAATCAGGGTTTTCCCGTTGAGCAACTGGACGGAACTGGATATCTGGCAGTATATCCGCCTGGAAGAAATTCCCATTGTTCCCCTTTACTTTGCCAAAGAGCGCCCTATTGTAGACATAGACGGCAGCCTCATTATGGTTGACGACGACCGTATGCCCAAAGAACTGGCCGAAACCGCAACCATGCGGAAAGTACGATTCCGTACCCTCGGATGCTATCCCCTTACCGGGGCCGTGGAATCGGAAGCCGATACCATTGAAAAAATTGTGGAGGAAATGATGACCGTTACCCAGTCGGAACGCACCACGCGCGTTATCGACTTCGACCAGGATGCGAGTATGGAACAGAAAAAGAGGGAGGGGTATTTCTAGTTGCTGGTTGCTGGTTTCTAGTTGCTAGTTGCTGGTTGCTGGTTGCTGGTTATGAAGGAAATACAATTATGAATTAAGGAAAGCTCAAGATGGGTAGCTACAAAGATCTGGAAATATACAAAACGGCATTTAATCTTTCTCTTAAAATTCATAAGTTAAGCCTTCAACTTCCCTCTTTTGAACTATACGAGCAGGGCAGCCAAATAAGAAGGTCCTCAAAAAGTATAAAAGACCAGATAGCGGAAGGATATGGCCGAAATCGTTATAAAGCTGACTTTGTAAGGTTCTTAATTTATGCGCAGGCATCCAATGATGAATGTTTAAATCAAATCAACACCATAATCGCTCTCTATCCCGATAAAAAGGAATGGCGAGAATTAAGTAAAGAATACCAAATCCTGGGAATGAAAATAAATAAATTTATTCAATTCGTTGAAAACAAATGGAAAACAAAAACAAACAATAAATAACAAGCAACAAGCAACAAGCAACAAGCAACAAGCAACAAGCAACAAGCAACAAGCAACAAG
>CAYTDH010000127.1:2596-10815 GCA_964436325.1 uncultured Tangfeifania sp. | reverse complement strand
TAATCCCCCGTTATATTGCCGAAATGGCCCACAGCGAGACCGGGATTGACATCCATCCCCGCGCCCGGATTGGAGAAAACTTCACCATTGATCACGGAACAGGTGTGGTTATTGGGTCTACTTCAATCATTGGAAATAATGTAAAAATCTACCAGGGAGTCACCCTCGGAGCCAAAAGTTTCCCTGTAGATGAGGAAGGAAACCCCATAAAAGGCATCCTCCGGCATCCGATTGTAGAAGATGATGTGGTTATTTATTCGGGAGCAACCATCCTGGGCCGCATTACCATTGGAAAAGGATCGGTAATCGGAGGAAATGTATGGGTTACACGCAATATCTCCCCGCATTCAAGAATTATTCAAAACCGCCCCAAAGAACACTCCTTCTCTTATGGAGCCGGAATTTAGTAAACGAACTAGCCGTGAAAAAATATAACTTAACAGCAAAAACATTTGCCGGTCTTGAACCCGTCCTGGCAGAAGAAATCAAGAAAATCGGTGGTCAAAATGTCCGGACCGGACGCCGCGCTGTTTTCTACGAAGGCGATCAGGAATTCATTTACCGATCGAATTATACGCTTCGAACTGCACTTCGCATTCTTAAGGAAATTGGTCAGTTTGACTTTAAAGATGCAGACCATTTTTATCTGCAGTGCAAAAAAATAGACTGGGAAAAACACCTCGATGTCAGCCAAAGTTTTGCGGTAAGCAGCGTGGTGATGCATTCCAGAGATTTCAAAAATTCCATGTTTGCCTCGCTGAAGGTAAAAGATGCCATTGCCGATTTTTTCAGACAGAAACGCGGAAAAAGACCAGATGTAAACACGCAAAATCCTGATATCATAATCCATGTCCATATTCGTCAGAACAGTTGCAGCCTTTCTCTTGACAGTTCGGGAGAATCATTGCACAAAAGAGGCTACCGCGTCCGACAAGGGGAAGCCCCATTAAGCGAAGTTTTGGCTGCCGGAATGATTATGCTGGCCGAATGGGAAGGACAAACCAACTTTATCGACCCCATGTGTGGATCGGGCACTTTACCCATAGAAGCAGCCATGATTGCCCGGAATATACCTCCCGGAAGATTCAGAAAAAAATATGCTTTTATGAACTGGAAAGATTTTAGCCCTTCGTTATTTGAAAAGATTCAGGATGAGCAACAGACAAGGCCCTTTCTGAAAAAAATTTATGCTTCAGATATTATCGCGGGAAATGTACTCACAGCCCAGACCAATGCCCGCCGGGCAAGGGTATTTTCGGATATTGTTTTTCAAACAAGTGACCTGAAAGATTTGCAATTAAAAACCAACAATGCTTTAATCATGATTAACCCTCCTTATGGAGAACGGTTGAAACATCAGAACATTCATGACCTTTACAACATGATTGGCGAGCGCCTGAAACACCAGTTTGCCGGAAATACGGCATGGATCTTAACATCTTCCAAAGCGTATTTGAAAAATGTAGGCCTCAGGCCCGGGAAAAAAATGGAATTATACAATGGCTCACTGCTCTGTCCTTTTGTTTGTTATTCCTTATTTAAAGGAAAAAGGGAGGACCACAGGTGAGGTGCGGGTATTCCCGGACCGGTCAGTAAACAATAAAATGATGTGGTTAAAAAACTGGGGAAATAATTGAGGACAACTTCTTAATCTTCGTCAAATTCAAAAAAATCTTTTTGCCGGGTGTCGGGTTTGGTGTCACCACCGCCACGAACTTTCAACATTTCATTTGAGGTTAAAGCGTCAAAACCATCAAAGTCTCTGTTTTCTTCTGTATTTACAAAAAAGTTATTCATCACAAATTAATTTAAAGCGTTAAACTTGAAAAACACACATTCTACTTATATATTCCTCTAAAAAGAAAAAGGTAACCCTCTTAATTGGAAAAAATTTAAAAATCATATAAATTGCCGCAAAAATGAAAATGGATGTTTAGAAAAATTGGGGTAACCGTATGCTTTTCTCTGCTTTCCTTTCAAGTGCTATTTTCTCAAAGTCAGGAATTTATAAAAGACAGCATTGCATCCAGGAACTTATATTATTCCGGAATAGCCTTATCCAGAAATTTCCAGCTTAGCGAAGCCATTGATTCATTCCGGATGTCGCTTGAAATCAGAAAGCGCTTATTTGGACCACAGAGCTATGACGTTGCCATTGCCCACAGTGCACTGGGAATCATGTACAAAAATATTGGCGATTACGATAATGCCATTGAATATTACCAATTGACGGAAGAATACTACCTGAAAGACTTCCAAAAAAATGCCCTGCGAATAGCACGATTATATAACAACATGGGCAATGTGTATATGAACACATTCAATTATACAAGTGCTCTCGATTATTACAACCGGGCGATTGACATTTATTCCAGTCAGTCTGAAATGGATGTTCAGGACATAGCCGGACTTTTCTATAACGTTGCCAACATTCACTATGAACTCAATGATTACCAAAAGACGTTGAGTATCATTAAAAGATATTCAGAACAGTCAAACGAAGATACCCGTCTTCTGTTTTTGGGCCTGAAAGCCGCTACCCTGCAGCAGTTAAACCGCAACGAAGAAGCCTACAGGAGTTATCAGGAGGTAATTCAGTACATAAAAACAGCACCATCGGCCTCGGAACAGGATTTGGTATTTGAGTATTTAAATTTTGCCCGCTTTCTGATTTACCAAAACGCTTTCGACGAAGCGATAGGGATTCTCGAAAAAGTCAACACGATTTACACCAAACAAAAAACAACAGAAGGAACCAACCTTGCATTGTATTATAAAGCAATGGGGACTTACTTTGAAAATCTGAACGTAGAATCAAAGGATATTGAGACCTTTAGAGCGCAAAAATCAGAACAACTTAACCGTTCCATCGGATTCTACAGAAAAGGCCTTGATGCGCTTAATTTTGATGCTCACAACACGCATCCCGACAGCATAATGGATATCAGCCAAAATCTTTCACTGACGCAAACCCTGGAATTTTTAAAGTTGATTGCAGATACCTATCTTCAAAAAGCGGAGATATTTGATGAAAAAGAAAACGGTCGTTATCGGGAGGCTCTCTCAAAAGCTATTAAATACTACAAGATTACATCGGGAATGATCCAACAGGCCCGCCGGGAAATTTATTCGGATGACAGCAAAATGCAGTTGAATGCCCTGGAGGAGGCCACCTTTTACAAGATCATTCAAACCGCCTACAAAGCCCACGCTATCCGGGAAGACCAGGGAATGGCCGAATTTGCATTTGCCAGTTCTGAACGGATAAAATCCAGTACTGTTTTTGAACGAATCACGGAACAGGCTGCCAAAGAGAACAGCCTGATTCCAGACAGCCTGGCTGAGCTTGAAAAAAGAATTAATTTTAAGATTACTTCGAACAACGAAACCCTTTATCATTTAACATCTTCTGCCAAACCGGATGAAGCCAAAATAGCCCAAACGAAAGCAAAAATCTTTGAACTAAAAAAACAGCGGGATGAATTAAACCATTATCTGGAAAGAAATTACAGCGATTTTTACAGGCTGAAATATGCCGGGTTACAGGTTTCTCTTGCTGAAATCCAAAAACTGCTTCCGGGAAATGAAGTCCTTCTGGAATATGTTTTTAACGAAACAGACTCAATTCCTGAACTTTACAGCTTTTTTATTTCATCTGATGATGCCAGGTTCATTCGGCATGAAATCAACAAAGATTTTGTCACTTCCATCGAAAAAATGTTTAGGTTTATGTCCAATCCGGAATTTCTTTTTACCCGTAGTGAAGATTCACATGAATACTGTTCAACTGCCAGTTACCTGTATGATGTTCTTATTAAACCCTTTGCCGGTGAAATTCAAAATAAAAAGTTGACGATTATTCCCGATGGCAAACTCAACTATATAACCTTCGAAGCACTGCTGAAGTCGTGCCCGGAAAAAGCAAAACCGGTTCAATTCTCCTCCCTGCCCTATCTCATCAGAGACCACACGATCAACTATGCCTATTCTGCCAACATCCTGTTTCTTGAGCATATGGCAAAACGAAAAACAAACAACAAGGTTTTGGCATTTGCTCCTGAATACAAAGAAGATACCATCGAATTTAAAAATGAAAAACTTGCACTTATTCCTTTACCTGGGGTTCAGCACGAAGTGGACTTAATTGCTGAAAAGATGAAGACCAGTTTGTTCAGCGGAAGGATGGCTTCGGAGTCCAATTTCAGAAGCCATTGCGCCGATTACGGCATTTTACACCTTGCGATGCACGCTTTCATCAACGATTCACTACCGGCTTTTTCGCGTTTTGCTTTTACCCAACCGGAAAACCACCACCAAACAATGCCCCGGGAGAATGACGGCTGGTTAAACACAGCAGACATCTACAATCTGGATTTAAATGCCCGGCTGACGGTGTTGAGTGCCTGCAATACAGGTACCGGAGCACTCAGAAAAGGCGAAGGGATCATAAGCCTGGCCCGGGGGTTCCTCTATGCCGGTTGTCCTTCAATCATTATGACCAAATGGGCTGTTAAAGACAATGCCGGCACAAAAATAATGAGTTCTTTTTATCATAACCTCAGGAAAGGGAGTGCCACCGATGAAGCCTTACGGCTTGCAAAACTGGAATATCTTGAAAATGCTAATCCACGCATGGCCCATCCACACTACTGGATGGGGTATGTGAGCATCGGTAATGCTTCTCCCCTTTTCCGGGGATATGATTTTTACTTTTTCGGACTGCTAATCCTTGCTCTGGCAGGTGTGGCCATTGATCAAACCCTGCGCATACGAAAAGCCCGCAAAAAGGATAATAAACAACCTTGAATAAGAATGATGTGTGGTTTTCAAGTTCAGGGCTATCCGGCAGTCCTTTGGAGTCAAGCTTTAGTATTGACAAAAAAAATGTGTGGTTTTCAAGTTCAAGCTTAACGAAATTCTCAAAATCTTAAAAGAACGATTTAACGACTCGAATAATGCTTTAAATGAATGTGTTTTTCAAGTTTAAACAACTTGTTTTATTTGAATGAAAACCGCAGTCGCCTCAGAACGGCTTTTGCATCTTGTGCATAAAAGCCTTTCCTTTCAATAATGGCAAGAAGTTGCTCTTTGGCTTTATCGTGAGATTCAAGTTTCAGGTAACACAAACTTTTGTACCATTCTGCCTCCTCAATAAAAAGATTATCTCCCTGGGTAATGACTTTGGTATATTCAGGAATGGCCATGGCATAATCCCCTGTATTTTGAAGACTGGCACCTTTGAAGAAGTGAAAAACCCAGGCTTCTCTGCTTTGGGAAATAGCCTCGTCGCACAATGCAATGGCTTTCCTGTAATCTCCTCTGTTATAGTAGGTATTCGCTTTTTGAAGGTAACTCCCGTCACTTTCAACCGACCTTCGGGGTGACCACTCCGGAACCTCATAAAACGTTTCATACACTTGTTTGGAAGAGCCCATTTGATTTTTGAGTGCCCCTCCCAGAGCAATGAGCAGAACAGCAATTGCGACCCCGGCTTTCCACCATCTCATCTGGTTCATTTTTGTATGGGGTACTATCGATTTCATGTCTTTGCCTTTCACATCATGCTGGATTTGTCCCAGCCTGTCCCTCAGTGAAATGACATCTTTTTCCCCCACTGATTCATTCACATTCCGGCGGAGTGTTACTTCCACCTTCAGATCGGAATTTTCATTTAATTCAGCTTCAAACTCCTCCAGAATTTCATCTTCAAGGGTCCCGTCGATATAATCCTCAATGTTTTCTTCAGTTACATTCCAGGAAGTTTCCGATTCCATCAGGCTGGAGATTTTATTCCGAAGGTCGCTTATATCGAGTTCGGCAAGAGCATGCTCAAGCTCGTTGTGCATTTTTACTTCGCGCTGCAACGAACTGTTTACTTTCAGCTCCTCCTCAAATTCATGACGCTTGCTTTCGGTAAGATTCCCCTGAATGTATTCGTCAATTTCTTCAGTTGAAAAAGGAATCCGAACTGACCGTGAAACACTGGAAAGGGTGTCCCGAAGGTTTAAAATATCTTTTTCGAGAACAGCTTCCTCCAAACCTTCAAGTTCGAAATTATCCCATTCTTCATCTAAATCTTCATCCAAAAATTCCTCAGGGTTTTGTTCTTTGTAAAACGGATGTATATTCTCTTTGGAGGCTATTTCGTGGTGATAAACATGCACTTTGGGGAGTGAGTCGTAGTATTCGAGAAGTTCTTCGGAGGAGATAGCAGAAGTGAGGTCGCTGATGTGGGTGAAATCGTCCAGTAAATCGAAGGAGATGTCCTTCTTTTCTGTTGTATCTGCTTTGGCTTTCCCCAGTTTTTCTCTTAATTTAAGAACGTCCTTTTCGTTTATGGCAGCCTGTAATTCTCTCTCAAATTCCAATTCTTCCTTCAACCCTTCATCTTTCTCCAGCAATTCTTCAAATTCATTTTTTTCGGGTTCTTTCAAATTGCCCAGGCTGTATTCTTCCATCCATTCAAAAAGCTTTGTCTTAGGTGTCATTTTCGAGTATTTTTTTAAATTCTGTATCTTGCTTTATCCTGCTTATCAGTATCTCTTTACATTTAAATTTTCGGGTTTTCGCATATTTTTCACCTTTATATCCCATGATCCGTGCAATTTCCTTAAGAGGTACTTTTTCAAAAAAGAGCTGTAACAATTTTTGACAATCAGTACTCAGGGTCTTAAAGTGTTTCTGGTACAAACCGTACTTTTCATTTTTGTCGACCAGTTCCACCAGGTTTTCATCATACAAATCTTCCTGGTAAGGAATCGTATCGTTTATTTTCTCCCTCTCTATCCGTCTCTTTTCGAGTTGCTTCAGCCATAAAAACCGGCAAACGGAAAACAAATATCCCTGAAAAGAACTTGTTTTGAAAACGATATCGTTTTCCTTTATTTTTCGATAAATAACAATTATCGCTTCCTGAAAAACATCACTGGCATCATCCTCACTTCCACTGTTTCGTTTGATAAAATAATTTACTTTGTAATAATACTGCTTATATATGTATTGCAGAATTAAATTATCATGTCTTAATATCCCTTTAAGGATTTGCTCATCACTGTAACTTTTCATGTCCTTCTATTATATAGTTCGATAAATTTCAAAAAGGTAACCCTGAATTTGAAAAAATATACAAGTCTTTTTTCATTTGCCTTCAAAGGGCAAGAGTATTCACCTAAAATGCAACCGCTTGTAAAAAGCGCTTAAAAATACAATCTATTTGGTTAAATGAAAACTTAAATCAGATATTTCCTTGTATAACAGTTGTCTTATAGCAAAGCAATCCCTCTAATCCACGTCAATGGAGAAAAGAAATGCCTTTGTTTGCAAAAATATTTTTCAGAAAAAGGGGTTACCTTCCGGCAAAAAACAGAATATAAAGGGTAAGAAGATGCTTTCCTCTCCCCAAAGAAACGGACATGAAATGGAAAGGGGGTACTCACCCCCTTTTTTTTACATCCGTTCGGGCAGTTCTATACCCAGGAGGGCCATTCCTTGTTTGACCACTTTGGCAACCGTTGCCGATAAAAGAAGCCTGAAATCACGTTTCTTTTCATCACTTACATTTAAAACCGAATGGTCATGATAGAACTGGTTGTATTCCTTGACTAGTTCATAGCAATAGTTGGCAATAACGGCCGGGCTGTATCCTTCCCCGGCCTCCCTGACTACATCCGGAAAGAGGGAGATTCTTTTCAGAAGATCCTTTTCCTTTGAGGAGACTTCAAGCGAAACATCAATATCAGCATGAGGGAAAAGATTTTTTTCCGCCCCCTTCCGCATCACAGAGCGGATCCGGGCAAAGGTATACTGAATAAACGGGCCGGTATTTCCATTGAAATCAATAGACTCTTCAGGGTTGAATAACATATTTTTACGGGGATCAACCTTCAGAATAAAATATTTTAAAGCTCCCATAGCAATGATCTCAAATGTTTTTTCCATCTCTTCCGGTGTGAGCGCATCGAGTTTTCCCAATTCAGCAGCCATTTTCCGGGCGACTTCAACCATCTTTTCCATCAGGTCATCGGCATCAACAACAGTTCCTTCCCTCGATTTCATTTTCCCTGATGGCAATTCCACCATTCCGTAGGAAAAATGGTACAGGTCTTTCCCCCACTCATAGCCCAACTTGTCCAAAAGTACGGCCAATACCTGAAAATGGTAAATCTGTTCGTTCCCGACAACATACACCATTTTATCGATGGAATAATCGTTGAACCTCA
>CAYTDH010000127.1:0-2496 GCA_964436325.1 uncultured Tangfeifania sp. | reverse complement strand
TGTTCGTTCCCGACAACATACACCATTTTATCGATGGAATAATCGTTGAACCTCATCTTGGCCGTTCCGATATCCTGAGTCATGTAAACCGATGTGCCGTCGCTGCGAAGAAGAATTTTCCGGTCGAGACCGTCATTGGTGAGATCAGCCCACACAGAGCCATCTTCTTCCTGTTCAAAAATGCCTTCCTTAAGTCCGCGCAACACCTCTTCCTTACCCACGAGATAGGTATCCGACTCGTAATATATTTTATCAAAATCCACCCCCATTTTCCGGTAAGTTTCATCAAATCCTTCATAAACCCAATGGTTCATCGTTTCCCATAGCTTTACCGTTTGGGTATCCCTCGCCTCCCATTTCCTTAGCATTTCACGGGCCTCGAGTATTGAGGGTGCTTTGGCTTCAGCTTCCTTTTGAGGAACTCCCTTATTCACCAGTTCAGCAATTTCAGCTTTGTACTGTTTATCAAACTCAACATACAATTCTCCCACGAGCCGATCGCCTTTCATCCCGGTATTTTCAGGGGTTTTCCCCTGACCCCATTTTTGCCATGCCACCATCGATTTGCAAATATGAATGCCCCGGTCATTGACGATATTGGTTTTTACCACCTGGTACCCATTGGCTTTTTGTATCTCAGCGATGGAATAACCCAGCAGGTTGTTGCGGATATGTCCCAGATGAAGGGGTTTATTGGTGTTGGGAGAAGAATATTCGACCATCAGAAGATCGGAATCTTCATGCGCAGGGGTGATTCCATAATGTTCATCCCTGAATGCCTCGGTTAAGGTTTTTATCCAGTAACTGCTGCTCACAGAAAGATTCAGAAAACCTTTAATTACATTAAAAGATTCAATGATATCCAACGCTGCAAGAAGCTCATCGCCAATTTGCCTGGCAGTTTCTTCAGGTCCCTTCCGGGAATGCTTTAAAAAGGGAAAAACCACCAGGGTAATATCCCCCTCAAACTCTTTACGCGTTGGCTGCAATTGAACGGTATTTTCAGCAGGTTCAAAATGGTATAACTTTTTCAGAGCAGTAAAAACGGCAGAATGGATCACTTTTTCAATCGTCATGTTGAGCTATTTTTTGGAGCGACAAAGATAACAAATTACCCCTTCCGTGGATGCACTCCACAAAAAAAGCCCTGCCGGCGGGCAAGGCTCTTTATGATAGTATGCATTAAATTACTTCTTAATCCGGGCTTCTTCGAACTCCACCCTGCGGTTTAACCTTCTGTTTTCAATAGAGGTATTGGGAACAGCAGGTTGTTCTTCACCATAGTAATTGGAGCCCACGTAGGTGTTGCTGATACCTTTTGAAAGCATATACTTCACAACGGCCTGTGCTCTTCTTTCGGAAAGGTCCATATTGTATTTATCGGTTCCGATGTTACAGGTATGTCCTTCCACAACCACATCATAAGCTTTACTTTCGCTAAGGGTTTCAATAACCTTATCCAGTTTGATTTTTCCCTCTTCTTTCAGTTGAGCCTTATCGAAGTCAAAATAGATGGTGGGTTTAATTTCCAGTTCTTCCCATTCCGGACACCCGTCATTAGAGGCAGGGCCTGGTTCTGTGGGGCACCGGTCTTCACAGTCAATCACACCATCACCATCCGAATCGAGGGGACAACCCCTGTCATCAACCGGACATCCGGCAGGCGTATCAGGACATTCATCCCGAATATCCGGAACACCGTCACCATCGGAATCGGGACAGCCGTTGAATTTAGCCAGTCCGGGTGTGTCAGGACAGTCATCGTCTTTGTCGGGAATACCATCGCCGTCAGAATCGGGACAACCGTTAAATTTGGGGTCTCCTGCTTCATCGGGGCAGTCATCCTTATAATCCGGAACTCCGTCGCCGTCGCGGTCAAGCGGGCAGCCTTTTTCATCGACTTCAACACCCGGAGGGGTATTGGGGCATTCATCTTTCCGGTCCGGAACACCATCGCCATCGGAATCTTTAGCGGCACCAAAAGCAAATTCAATGATTCCGGAGAGTTTCAGGAAATCGTCCTTAACATCCGTGGCATCTCCGTCAACAAACCTTGAGCCATCAATCCCACTTTTGTAACCGGCTTCAAGGTAGAGCGAGGTATTGGGGCTGATGGGGAATTTGGACCCTACCCCGGCATTGAAATTTACTCCCGACTCCAGATTGTCCCAGAGATTGCCGACGCCACCAAAAAGATAGGGCTGTACTGCACTTGTTTCTGACATAATCTGGCCGTTGAAAAATTTCAACCTCAGATTCAACGAAGGATTCACAATATCCACCCCGTCATCATTGAAACCAGCATCGGTTTTCAGCAACAGATCAAAGGTTGGACTCAAATACCGGCTGATGTAAAATTCACCAAGAAATCCGGATTCTTCCAGTTCCAGATTCTGATAAATCCCGGGGCCTAAGCCAATAGCCCATTTTTTATCTGCATTCTGGGCAAATACAGACCCCACAAATAAGAGGGACAAAAAGAAAAGCGTAATTTTT
>CAYTDH010000126.1:0-10823 GCA_964436325.1 uncultured Tangfeifania sp. | reverse complement strand
GAATCAACAGATCTCTCCTTCGTTGAGATAACCGGGAAAACTAAGATCTGTCATTTTCTCATTATGCCCAAAAAATTTTGGGTAACCACTGCCAATGACAGATTTTCACAAATAGCTCATAATGAGTATAATTATAAAATCGCACTCGGGTGTCATTGTCATTATTCTCATTATGCCCAAAAATTTGGGGTAGGAACTCGAAATGACATTTCAAAGTTTACATGACTGTAGTATGTGGAGGAAAAGCGATAGATAGGGTTTTCGGGAATATTTGAGGTAAAAAAAGAGAAACCACAGAGCAACACGAAGTGAGCCACAAAGTTTCGCAAAGTTGATTTTGATTGGAAAACTTTGTGCCACTTTGCGCATTCCTTCGTTTATCTTTGTGGTTAATAAACTTAAAGCCCCGATTAAAAAAATCACGAAATGCGAAATGCGGGGTAAAAAGAAATTTTGTTGTTGATTATTTTCAAAACTGGTTGACCAATCCTTTCCCTCAACAATTTCACAATTTGTCCATTTGTCAATTTCACAATTTCACAATCTTTTTCATAGGGGATATTCATCTGTCACGTGTCTTATAACTATAGAAAAGGTCTAAACCGATGAGTCAAGACATTCCGTGGCATCTCATTAAGAGAAGTTTTCAAAAAAATATCACCTCCGGGGAAAAGGATCAGCTTGCCGACTGGCTTGCTGCGGACAAGGATCATCCGGCAATATTTTCCGAGATTAAGAAGGTATATGATGTCATCGGAGAAATGCCCTCGTCATTAAGCCCCGACAGGGAAAATGCCTGGCGCAAAATTAAGCAGCGGATTTCAACCAAAAATTTTCATAAGCAGATTCCATTCAGGTATTGGTGGTATGCTGTGGCATCCGTGGTTTTATTGCTGGTCGGAATGGGCATTGGATGGGGGGTTTGGACCCCTGAAACGAAAGGTAGTCCGCAATTTACTCAAGTAGAAGCTCCGCCGGGACAAAAGAGCCGGGTTTTATTGCCCGACGGGTCAACAGTTTGGCTCAATTCGGAGTCAACGTTAAAGTACCAGGCCACTTTTAATGCTAAAGAGCGTAAAGTTATTTTGGATGGGGAAGCTTATTTTGAGGTTCAAAAGGACCCTAGCAGGCGGTTCAGGGTAGAAACCGGTTTGCTGAATGTAGATGTTTACGGAACAGCGTTTAATGTCAAAAGTTATGATGATGATGATAACCAGGAAATTACTGTTTCTGAAGGAACAGTTGGCATTTCATCCAGGGATCGCGAAATCCGCCGGCTTGGGAAGGATGAGCAAGCACGGCTGGACAAAAGTACCCGGAAGATTTCGTTTACTTCCTGCAATCCTGAGCTGGTTACTTCATGGAAAAACAATGAACTCATTTTTGACAATACGTCTTTAGAAGAGGTCCTTAAATATCTCGAGCGCTGGTACGGAGTGAATATTACAGTCGATCCCTCCATGCTGGGAAAACATCATTATACCTTTAAAATTAAAACAGAGTCGTTTACCGAAATGCTGGAAAAGATAAAACTTATTACTCCAATTGATTATGATATTGATGGAAAAGAGGTTAAAATACGATATATGAATTAAAAAGAATGGCCAATGAATGAAACCTGAATGATGAATTAAACAAAAAAATACAGACTTGCCCCCCAGCAAGCCTGTACTTAAAATGAAATGTCTAATCGCAGGGCCCGGTGTAAAAACAAATTTGCGTTGTGCTTTTTCCGGAAACTGCAAAAAACAAAACAAAAGTATGAAAAATAACAAAAGAAGAGGAAGGTTTGAATTACATCCTTCCGCATTTAAAATTTTACTAACAATGAAACTGATCTTGTTACTCATATGTGGGGTAGGCCTTTTGAGCAGCATAGCCGAAGATAGCTATGCGCAGACGGCCAGACTTACCCTGAATATGAAGGATGCCACGGTAAAAAGTGTCCTGGAACACATTGAAAACAATACCGAATTTTCATTTATGTATGAGAACAATGTTTTCGATGCGAATCGCAAAGTGGATATCCGTGTCAGGGAGGAAACCATTGATGTTGTGCTTGACCGGCTCCTCGATTCTGAAACTGAATACCGGGTTGTGGGGAGACACATTATTCTTTTTCCTGCTGAAGGGATCAGGATGGCTTCAGGTGAAATTCCCGCCCGCTGGCAACAGCAGGAAGGAACAGTTTCGGGGGTGGTAACCGATAGTCAGGGTAGTCCCCTGCCCGGAGTCACCATTGTTGAAAAAGGGACCACCAAAGGGGTGATTACCGATGGCAACGGGGAATACTCCATTTCTGATCTCGCCGAGGATGCCACCCTTGTTTATTCTTTTGTGGGAATGCAGAGCCAGGAAATTGTTGTTGGAGATCAAACCACCATTGATGTAACGATGGAAGAAGATGTGATAGGGATTGAGGAAGTCGTTGCTATTGGGTATGGTACTGCAAGAAAGAGCGATTTAACCGGATCTGTGGCAAGAGTTGATGTGGAGGAATTAAGCGAATTGTCAAATGTTAGTGCGATTCAATCCCTCCAGAGCAATGTCCCGGGATTGAATGTCGGGGCTATTGAGAGGCCTGGACAGA
The DNA here is from genome assembly GCA_964436325.1 of uncultured Tangfeifania sp. Lineage (GTDB taxonomy): Bacteria > Bacteroidota > Bacteroidia > Bacteroidales > Prolixibacteraceae > Tangfeifania. Next base: position 8,233 of record CAYTDH010000126.1, on the reverse strand, counting down.
ATCCAACGATAAATATCAGGGGCCAGGCCACTTTATCCAGCGGTTCTTCGGATAATGCTCCTTTAATTGTTGTTGATGGCACCATTTACAGAGGAAGTTTGATTGACATCAATCCAAATGACATTGAGTCAGTTGATGTTTTGAAAGATGCCAGTTCTGCTGCGATATACGGTTCCCAGGCATCGAATGGAGTTATGTTGATAACGACCAAGAAAGGAGGACTGGTTAGCAAACCAGTTATTTCTTATTCAGGAAGTTATTCAGTTGAAACCCCCTCTAATGAAATCAGGCCCATGAGAGCTCCTGAATATGAAGAATTTTTCAGAGATGCATTATGGAATATCAGTAGATTAGGTCCTGATTATATTCAGGAGAACCCCGATTTTGTAATCACTTCACACATGAAAACCAATGAAATTGTTTCTGGTTATCGGGCGGGGCTTGATACCGACTGGTGGGGAGAATTTACCGGGAATGGTTCCATACAGAAGCATAACTTAAGTTTAAGAGGAAAAACGAAGGATTTAAGCTATTTTATTTCCGGTGGCTATACTGACGTAGAGGGATTCGTGGTAAACGATAACTATGCAAGGTACAACATGCGGATCAATGCAGAAGCTAAAATAAACAGCTGGATGGATGTTGGGATAGAATCGTTTTACACTTCCAGTGATTATTCCGGATATGCACCCTCCATTTCAAATGCTTTTCATTTACAACCATGGGCTCCGGTCAGAGATGATTCCGGTGAACTTATTCTTCGCCCAGAAGGTTCAATGCTTAATCCTTACGCTCAATTAGAGATTGAGGATGCTCAAAAGAATGACAATTTATTCGGAAATATTTATGCCAATCTTAAACTTCCCGTTAAAGGGCTTTCCTATAAATTTAATTTTGCGCAAAATTACCGTACATCCCGTCATAATCAATACAATCCCTATGGGGCAAATGAAACAGGATATGGTTATAAAAATACCGGGATTGGTTATGACTGGCAGTCGGACAACATTATCAATTTTCAACGGCAGTTTGGTATTCACAATATCAATGCTACGCTTGTCTACGGGGTGGAAAAACGAACAGGGGAGAATACAAATAACTCTGCTGAGAACTTTACAGATGGAAGCTTAGGGTTCAATCGGCTTCAGGCAGGAACCTCAACTTTAAATTCAATCAGTACGGGAGCCTGGGAAGAATCCAGCTTGTACAGTATGGGAAGAGTAATTTATAATCTGAAGGATAAATATTTGGCTACCGGTACAGTCCGGAGGGATGGTTTTTCCGGTTTTGGTCAGGAAGAGAAAATTGGCGTTTTTCCTTCGGCTGCATTGGCATGGATTCCAACCGAAGAATCTTTTCTGAAAGAACAGGTTAGCTGGCTTCAGTATTTAAAAATCCGGGCTTCCTATGGAAGCACAGGACGAAGGGCTGTAAGCCGCTATCAAACGCTGGCACGCATGAGCAGAACGGATAGTTATGTTTTTGGTGAAGGTGGAGGGACAGAAATAGGACAATACATCTCCTCCATGGCAAACAGTGAACTCGGATGGGAAACAACTACCGGTTTGAATGTTGGGGTTGACTTTTCTATAATTGATTCCAGAATTTACGGGAATGTCGAATACTATAACAATGATACCAAAAATATTTTGTACAATATCCAATTGCCTCAAATGACAGGTTTTGGTTCAATTCCAACAAATATTGGAAAAGTACACAATCATGGGATTGAATTTGCCATTACTGGTGATGTTATAAGATCAAGGGATCTCAACTGGAAAGCTACCGTTAATTTTACCCGTAACAGAAATGAAATCGTTTCTATTCTCGGATTTGATAATGATGGGGATGGGAAAGAAGATGATTTGGTTGCGAACAGATTGTTTATAGGAGAACCTCAACGCGTTATTTATAACTATGAAATAACAGGAATGTGGCAACTGGCAGACGAAGAAGCCGGCATTATTCCATCAGGCTTTTACCCGGGTGTTTATAAAATTGCAGATTTAAATGAAGATGGAGCCTATTCGGCCTCGGATGATCGGAAAATATTAGGGTATATGGATCCCTCTTATCAAATCAGCCTTGTAAATAATGTCAGCTATAAGAACTTTGATCTTTACATGTTAATTAACACCATTCAGGGAGGTAAAGATTATTACTGGGGCGATGATGACCCTCAAAATACTGTCTGGCGACAAGTGGAACAACTTAAATATGTTAATGCACCTGAAGGGGCATGGGATTACTGGTTGCCCGAAAATCCGGATGCCTATTACAGAAGATTGGATCGACCAGCCAGCTACCAGGCTCTCCGGTATTCACAACGCAATTTCGTTCGATTACAGGATTTGTCCATTTCCTATACCTTTGATAAGGCGCTCATCAGCAAATTTGATATTGGAGGGTTGAAGCTTTTCATTAGTGGAAAGAATTTAATTACACTTACCAATTGGAAAGGCTGGGATCCTGAGACCGGAAGAAATTTTTCTGCAGGATATCCCCTTATGAAGAACTATACTTTTGGAGTAAATGTTGAATTTTAAAAGACAGAACCATGAATAAGATAAACAAATTTTTTACTGTTTTTATTCTTCTTTTAATTGGATTATCATGCAATGAAGAAGAATTTTTAAAAGAAGAACCCCTGGATTTTTATTCTCCGGAAAATTCTTTTACGAAGCCAAGTGATTTTGAATCTGCACTTTCCCGCATTTATTCAAATGTCCAGAGTCAGTTTCACAATGGCGCATCCCTTGGAATGTGTTATTTCTTCCCTTCCGATTGTAATCTCGATAATCATGGGATAGAGCACCATTTAAATTCCTATACCAATAGTTTGATTCCTGAACAAGGTTGGGTTAGCCAAATTTGGAACAGAACCTACCGGACTATTTTTGATTGCAATGTGCTTATTAACCGTATTGCTGAAACAGAAGCCTTTGCAAATGAGAGTGAGCGCATTACAATCCAGGCTGAAGCCCAATTCATCCGGGGATTTATGTATAAATTTGCTAGTATCCTTTGGGGGGGAGTTCCGATCGTACTAGAGGAGATAAGTGCACCCAAGCGGGATTTTGTCAGAGCATCACGCGAGGAGGTTTGGGCACAAGTGGTTAGTGATCTTACATTTGCAGCCCAAAATCTTCCTACTCAAACCGAACTGAAAGAAGACGGACATGTAACAAAGGGAGCCGCACAGCATGTTTTAGCGGAGATGTATATTATTATGGAAGACTGGGATAAGGCTATCGCATCGGCTTCTGCTGTAATTGATAATCCCGATTATGCGCTCATGACTGAACGGTTTGGGACTTGGGCAGACCGCCCGGGAGATGTTTACGGCGATCTTTTCAGAAGAGGGAATAAAAATTATTGGGGACAGGCAGGAACAAATACGGAAGCTATTTGGGTGAGCCAATTTGAATATCTAACACCGGGAGGAGAGCAGTCGAATCAAATGACCCGTTTTGCCGGTTCGGTTTATTGGTCACTTGTAGGAAATGACGGCGTGAATCTGTTTTTTGGCCATTCCAGTCAGCACGGAGGGCGCGGTATAGGATGGTTAAATCCGACAGATTACCTGCTACACGAAATTTGGACCGACCCGAATGATATGAGGAATTCTGAGCATAACATCATCAGGGATGTGAAAGCCAATAATCCGGAATCTGCCTATTATGGCCAATACATTGTTGAAAGTGGGGCCTTTACGGAATTTGATAATGCACTGAACAGGTGGTGGCATGCCATTTGGGCAAAAACAGCACCCATAAATGATTTTCCGGAAGAAGTAATCGCTGATCCTGAAACGGGTGCAACTACCAATGGCGCCAACCAGACTTTTAATGACACCTACTATTTCAGGCTGGCTGAAACTTATTTACTTAGGGCTGAAGCTTATCTTGGAAAAGGGGATTTGATAAATGCCGCTGCTGATATTAATACTGTCAGGGCAAGGGCCAAAGCTGCACCTGTAAATCCAGGGGATGTTGATATTGATTACATTCTTGATGAAAGAGCAAGAGAGTTGCATTATGAAGAATTCAGGGTCTTAACGCTCATGAGATTAGGAAAGCAAAAAGAACGTGTTGACCAACACAATGTTATGTCGGTGGGTCATATTGAAGATAAACATAAGGTTTGGCCTATTCCTCAGAGTGAAATTGAAAGAAACACGGAAGCTGAACTTGAACAAAATCCCGGCTATAATTAGAACACTATAATTTCGCATAGGAAAGTTTAGTTAGGTTTAGATTGGGCAGGGATTTCGGTTTCTGCCCTTTCTTTTATCAAAATGAAAATTCTTCGCATATGAAACCAAAAATCAACAGACGGAATTTTATCCAGGCAGCAGGAATTGCTGCTTTGGCGGGCGCTTCTGTGCCCACCCTGGCATCTGCCAGGAAACCCGAACCATCCTCCGGCAAGCCTCCGCTGAAAGTGGGGCTGATGACCTATACCCTCGGAAAAGACTGGGATATTGACACCATCATTAAAAATTGTACCGAAACCAAATTCATGCATGTTGAGTTAAGGACCACCCATAAACATGGCGTGGAAGTTGATTTGAATAAGCATCAACGTGCGGAGGTGAAGAAAAAATTTGCGGATTCGGCCATCGAGAATATCAGCCTGGCCAGTGCCTTCCAGTATCATTACCCGGAAAAAAGCAAGGTGAAAGAGAACATAGAAGGCACTAAAGAATACCTTCAGCTTGCTGCCGATGTGGGTGCCATAGGAATCCGGGTTTTTCCCAATGCCCTCCCTGAAGAAGTGCCCGAAGAAAAGACCATGGAGCAAATTGGAAAATCACTGGCTGAGGTGAGCCAGTTTGGTCACGATGTGGGGGTGGATGTCCGGGTCTGCGTCCATGGCCGCGGAACCGACCGTGTGCCGGTTATCCGAAAAATCCTTGACTATGCCAATAATCCCTATGTGTATGTGAATTGGAACTGTTCGCCTCATGATACCGATGGCGATGGCATTGAAGCGAATTTCAATATGCTGAAAGACCGGATTAAAGGGGTTCATATGCACGATTTGTACAATGAAGATTATCCCTACCGGCGCTTTCTCGAACTCCTCCGCGAACACGATCCCACAGTCTATTGCAATGCAGAAATTAATCAGAGTTGTGAACCCATTACCCTGATGAAATATTACCGCGCCCTTTTTCTGGCCTACCAGAATGAATTATAATTTTCATTGTTATGAAACGCAGACATTTTATCACTAAAACGGCCACAGCCACCGGGCTGGCGCTTTCTCTTCCTTCCTGGGGCCATATTCAGGGAAGCAATGACCACGTAAATGTTGCAATCATAGGTCTGGGATCGAATGTGAAAATCGGAGGAAAGGGAAAAAGCGACATGAAGCATTACATGAGGATTCCCGGAGTAAATGTAGCAGCTATATGTGACTGCGACGAAGCTATTCTCAGGGAAGAAGCTGCCAAACTGAAAAATCAGGGAAAAAAAGTGAAAACATACCTCGATTTCAGGGATGTCCTCGATGATAAAGACATTGATGCGGTGCACATTACCACCCCCAACCATTCACATGCCCTTATTTCCGTGATGGCCTGCCAGGCCGGGAAACATGTTTATTGTCAGAAGCCGGCTTCCCATAATATCTTTGAAGGCCGCAAGATGGTTGAAGCCGCAAGGAAATACAACCGGTTGGTGCAGGTGCCCCACAATCCCCGGGAACCCAACGGATGCAAAGAAGCTTTCCAGTGGGCACGGGAAGGGAACCTCGGTAAGATAAGGTATGTTCACGGCATAAACTATGGCGCCAGGATGAGTATTGGAAAGGTTCCTGCTCCCGTACCTGTCCCCAAATCGGTTGATTACAATCTCTGGGCGGGACCGGCACCTATGTCCCCCATCCAAAGAGAGAATTTTCATTATGACTGGCACTGGATATGGGAGACAGGCAACGGAGAACTCGGGAATTGGATACATTACCTGGATGGTTGCCGGATGGCACTGGATACAAAAGAATTACCAGGCAGAGTAATCTCCGTCGGAGGAAGGTTGGGGTATGATGATGACGGACAGACTCCCAATACACAGATCATTTATTACGATTATGGTGAGATTCCCATAATTCATGAGATTAGGGGATTGCCTTCCGATGCCATTTTCCGCAAGACAAACTGGAGAGCGGCAAGCAGGTTAAGTATGGATGATTATTTTGGGATTACACATGGTACTATAATTCATTGCGAAGATGGTTTTGTGGCCAATAATGTTGCCTTCGATTACCGGGGCAGGGAAATCAAAACCTTCCAATCCACGCATGAAGGGAGCATGGAAAATTTTATCCGTTGCCTGCGGGAAAATGAGCCGGGTAAGCTGATTGCCGACATTGAAGAGGGCCATTTATCTTCTGCCCTGGTGCATATGGGGAATACCTCATATCAGATGGGTGAAAAATCCAACACCGGAGAGATATTAGAACGGATTCAGGGCATCCCCGCCCTCAATGAATCCTTTGAACGTTTCAGGAACCATCTTTTTGCTAACCGGATTGACTGGGAAAAAGAGGACATTATTCTAGGTCCGATGCTTTCTTTTGATTCGGACAACGAAAAGTATGTGGGTGCATTTTCTCAAGAGGCCAACCTGCATCTCACCAGAAACTACCGGAAACCTTTTGTGGTACCGGAAAAAGTGTAGTAACTTATGCAACATATGGTATTTTTTATCAAGTACCTATGCTCAAAAGGCTTTCAATCCGGGGGCTCACCCAAAATTTTTTTGGGCATAATGAGAGAATGACAAACGCAGAAGGGAACTGTCATTCCGAGGGAAGCGCAGCGACGAGGAATCTCTCCCTATTTCAAGAGATTTCTCCTCCTGCCTGCCTGTCCGCTAACCAGCGGATCGAAATGACACCCGAGTGCGAATTTTTGAATACATTCATTATGAACTGTTTATGAAAATAAGTCATTGGCAGTAAAGCGAGGAATTTGTAACAATTAAGTCGGACACCAAAGAAAAAAGAAAATAACCAATAAAAACAATCAAAATGAGAACACCATTTAAAACCATCTTTATGCTTTTCGTGACGGGTTTCTGCCTTTTTTCCTGCGGGAAACCGTCAATTGAGGATCCGAGTCCGAAATTATGGTATGAGGCACCTGCTGAAGCCTGGGCCCATGCGTTACCCATCGGAAACGGCCGGCTTGCTGCTATGCATTATGGAGGGGTTGACACCGAACGATTCCAGATCAATGAAGAAAGCTTATGGGCGGGAAGTCAGGTCAACCCCCATGCCAAAAATTACCGGGAGAATTTAACCCGGATACAGGAAATGGTATTGGAAGGGGAATATGCCAAAGCCCATGATTTCGGCGTAGAGAATCTGACCGCCAGGCCCACTTCCTTCCGTTCGTTTGAACCCCTGGCTGATTTGCTCATTGATTTTGAAAAAGTAGGGGAGGTTTCGGATTACAAACGCGAGCTGGATCTATCCACAGGAATAAGCAAAGTCAGTTATCAATCAGGGAACACCCGGGTTGAGCGGGAAGCGTTTATTTCTGCAGAAGACGATGTTCTGGGCATACGCCTGTCGTTTTCGGGGGGTGAAAAAATAAACGCGACCATTGCACTGGAGCGTTTTGAGGGTGCTGAAGTTACGGCCCTTCCGGAAGGAGCGCTTCACCTCGATGGGCAGGTTATTGACATCGAAGCCCCCGAAGGATATGACGACAATCCCGGCGGTTCGGGCCCCGGCGGAAAGCACATGCGCTTCGCCGGCCGTCTTTCAGCAAAAGTGGATGAAGGAACCCTGGAGGCAGAACAAAATAAACTGGTCGTGGAAAATGCCGGGGAGGTCATCATTCTCTTCACCGCAGCCACCGACTACAACCTTTCCATGCTGAACTTCGACCGCAGTATTGATCCGGGAAAGAAAGCCGCCAGGATATTGGAAAATGCCCGGTCTAAAACCTGGGAACAACTCAAAGCTGCCCATATCAAGGAACACAGTGAAATGTTTAACCGGGTAAGCTTTGATCTTGGCCCTTCTCCAAACGATACGCTCCCCACAGACAGGCGCATTGAAGCCTTTAAAAACGGAGCCGAAGATCAGGGACTGGTGGTTCAGCTATTTCAGTTTGGACGGTATCTCTTAATGGGCAGTTCGCGGGGACCGGCCATTCTGCCAGCCAATTTGCAGGGCAAATGGAATGAACGGGAGTGGGCTCCGTGGGAAGCGGATTACC
>CAYTDH010000125.1:8979-10824 GCA_964436325.1 uncultured Tangfeifania sp. | reverse complement strand
AGTTTATGTACATTTCGAAAAAATTGACTCAGATTTTCTACATTTTATGGACGTAAAAAAAGTGTTGATCATTGAAGATGAAGCCGAACTCCGCGAAACACTGGCAGAGATGCTTCATTATGAAGGATTTGAAGTTATTTCAGCTTCCAACGGCAAGGAAGGATTAAGCCTCTCGCACGAGGAAGATCCGGATATCATTTTGTGCGATATCCGCATGCCGGAAATGGACGGATATGATCTACTCAAAAGCTTCAGAGAGCAGGAAGCTTTCCAGCGCATTCCCTTTATTTTTCTGACTGCCCTTACGGAAAGAGAAAAATTTCGTCAGGGCATGGAGCTGGGTGCAGACGATTTTCTGACCAAACCTTTCACCAGAGAGGAATTAACCCGTGCCATCGCAGCACAACTGGAAAAATACCAAAAAAGGGAAGACTACATCCGGCAAAAAATCGATGAAACCGAGGCAGAGATTACACACAAACTTTCCGAAATACAAAATGAACTCAATCATCAGCAACAAAACATGAACCGGATGGTGAAAGAGAAAGACGAACTTTACAGCCGTCTGAAAGAAAAAGAACTCAGAGGAACCGCAGAGGCACTCCATGCCATTGAAACCAGCAACACTATCATGAACATCAAAAACATGATTGGCACGGCCATGCAAAACCCCGACTTAACACCCCGTCAAAAAAGGCTGTTTTCCCAACTGAAAAACAAAATCAACGAAAAGAAGTTACTCGCCAGCAACTGGACCATTTTTCAACTCCGCTTCAACCAGGCTTATCCAGGGTTTATTCCCCGGTTAACCCAAAAATATACTAAACTCACCCAATACGAACTGGTTTTTATCTCGGCTACCCGAATGGGGCTTAGCACCGATCAACTATCCGACCTCTTCAATATATCCGCAGGAAGTGTGCGTAAAAGCCGTTACCGCATTAAAAAGAAAATAGGACTGAAGCCCGAAGAAGATTTTTTACGCTTTATCCACTCCATTAGCGCCTAATTTTCTATCTTGTCTATAAAATGTACATAATAATTATTTGTGTAGAACAAATGATTTTATTTTTTTTGTAACAGCAATTGAATGTTTAACCAATAAAACCCGTCAAATGTCGCATCCAAAAGTTACTCCTGATTTATAACACCAAATTTTTAATACCATGGAAAACCCTCAAAATTATAAACCGAATGGCATGACTCTGCCCGGGGAGAAATCGAATCTCTGAACAAATTTGCCCTCCCCTTGCACACAACCGGAACATGAGAATCATGTTTTCCCCTGCTCCGGCCAGGCGGGGTTATGGTGGTACGCTTCCATTTTCCTGCCGGCCGGAGCTTTGAAAGCCCCTGAAAGATGCAATCCGGAACCATTTCATAAAACAACATTACCCTTTTTCAAACAAATAAACCATGCTTCGCATCCGTCCCCCATAAAAAGCGCCCCTCTCCGGTTAACATATTTACCCGCCGGGTTCCGTCATTTACACCCACTCAAAAGCAACATGTCAAACCCTTAAATAAAATAAAGATGAAAAGGAAAACCCTGGCTTTTTTCTTATTCCTGGCTTTTGCTGGAAGCCAAACACAGGCCCAGACCTCAGAAAATACCGTAATCACAGCTACGGCCAATGTGATTTCAGCGCTGTCGATTACCCACAACTCCGATGTTGATTTTGGAAACCTTTCGGCGACAACCAGCGGAATCGTTTTTCTCGACCCCAAAGGCTCCAACAGCAATTATGTGGGGGCAACTGCCCAGGCCGGAAAACTCACCATCGCCGGAGCAAGCGAGCAATCGATCCTCCTCTCATGGCCCGAAAGTGTTACCCTGACCGGGAA
>CAYTDH010000125.1:0-8879 GCA_964436325.1 uncultured Tangfeifania sp. | reverse complement strand
CTTTATGTAGGCGGTGAACTGGGAGGCACGGCGGGATCGCCGGCAGCACTCTCCACCCAGCCCGCAGGAGAATACACCGGAACAGCAACGTTTAGTGTAGACTATAACTAGTAGTTAATTACCGGCAGCGGGATTCACTCTTGCTGCCGGTTAAACTATTTTTAACATTTGGGACAAAACACAGGTAACCCCTTATGAGTAGGACTCTCCCGGGAAAAGCAAACCCGGAAAAAGTTTACAGATCGTTGGTAACGGTCACCACGGTATTGTTGTTGCCCAAATCGAGGCCTACGCAGGCAATGGAGCTCTTATCACCCAGGGCATTCACCGTTTTTTTTGCCAGTTCCACCGAATGCTGGCAATACCCGCGGCTGGCAGCGAGATTAGGCTCGGGAGCCACAATCACCTCCAAAACACCTTCGAATTCAGCTTTAAAAAGGTTGACCAATTCATCATACATGGCACCCCCGCCTACCAGGTAAATTTTTTGAGAGCGGAAGAAATCCTCATCAGTAAATTTTTTCCGCATCGCAGGCGAAATCACTTCGTTATAATACGAGCGCAGCACTTTTTCCCTGAGTGCTTTCAGGTCCTTTTTTTTGCGGCTGATAATCATCTCTCCCCGCTGAAAGGCCCTTTCCAATTGCTGTTCATTAAGCATACTCAGGTAAAACTCCTTTTGCAACTCGGTTTCCAGACGGTTAATGGCATAGAGCAAGCCATGCGAACTATGCGTAGTTCGGTGAATGAGCCCGGAGGGTGCCGAAAGGGCCATTTCAAACGTGCCGTACCCTAAACTGGCAATAAAAAAATGGTCCTTTTCATTCACTTCTCCATTGCGCAAAAATTTAACCGCACCGTCGACCTCCGAGATGACATCAGCCTCAGGAACATCAAACTTATTGTTTTCCAACCCTAACCCTCCCAAAGTCCGGGTATCAAAGGCAATTTCATGAGGTCCTTTCAGGAAAGCCACAGAACCCTGTTTGTAGGGCTGATAACTAGTGAAGGAAAAACCGGTTGTCACCACCAGTTTACTGAAACTGCCCTGGGAGGCAACCAACAAACCAATGATTCCCAAAAGTTGGTAATCGATCTCTTCCGCCGAACTGTTCAGCAATTTATGGGGGGAATGTCCTTCCTTCAGTGCCAACTCTCCTACAATGTAATCGCGATCCTTGAAACCGACAATTTTCATGGCTTCCAAAAAATTGTCCGATACTTTTTCAAATTCCCGGTAGTTCTCTTCCAACACACTGGGAAAGATAAATGATTTCTTCATCTTCAGGATTTTTAAGTTTCTTCAAATTAACGAATTATAACCAAAAAGCAGCACCTGGATTCATAGACTTTTTGTAGACAAAAAAATTACAATCTGCCCTTAGTAACGAAAAAAAGACAATCTTTCCCAACATGTCCACAATTTGTATTCAACTCCCCCTTGCTCATCGCTTCATATGTTCTTATACTTGTAACCATATGCAGATACTTCAAAATAAAGATGGCCTTACCCAAAAATTCCCGATTTAGATTACCATCATCTGCATATTAATTTCTTGCTTCAATCCAATAGCCAGCTCCCACACTTCGGGAGCTGGCTTTTTTTGTTTTTACAGTGAAGAAAAAACGTTTTAGCCATTTAGCATGGAGAAGCTATACATGCATGGCTGACACATACACCAAAAAAAAACCGGCTGATGAAGCCGGTTTTAATTTCCATTCGGAATTCATGATTGTATTACAATATTTTAGGTGATGGTAACAAATAATCTTCAACAAAATTATCTGATAAGAATTTGGACATGAAATGCTGCAACACAATCATGGTATAAAATTAAGCAATTCGTTTCGAATCCGCAAAAAAGAAGTGAATACATTTTATAGACAACCGTTACAATAGCTACCATCCACGACTTTTTTCAAGAAACCATAAATGTTATTAAATAAGTTCCAAAATAAAATGAGACAAAGCGCTTCATTCCTTCAACTCCATACAGAAGTTCAAACTAGCCTCAAAACCGGATGCATTGTATGGGTGAAGTCCGTTAACCTAAAGGAACTAATTAAATTCATTATTCACGGTAACCACCGTATTGTTGTTTCCAAGGTCGAGACCGACGCAGGTAAAACTGCTTTTATCGTCGAGGGTATTGATTTTGTTTTTGGCCAGTTCCACTGAATGCTGGCAATACCCCTTGCTGGCTGCAAGGTGTGGTTCAGGCATCACAATAACATCGAGCACCCCGGAAAATTCCTCCTTAAAAAGATCAACAATTTCGGAGTACATGGCACCACCACCAACGAGGTAAATTTTTTGCGACCGGTAGAAGTCCTCATCGGTTAGTTTTTTACGAATGGCGGGTGAAATGACCTCATAATAATAGGATTGAAGGGCTTTGGTACGCAATTCGGTCAGATCGGTATCTTTCCGCTTAATAATCATTCTGCCCCGCTGAAAAGCCCGTTCGAGCTGTTGTTCCGTCAACAAACTCAGGTAGTATTTCTTCTGAAGTTCATTTTCCAGGCGATTCACCGCGTACATTAATCCCTGGGCACTGTTGGTGGTTCGGTAAACCAATCCTCCGGGGGAAGAAAGGGCCAGTTCAAAGGTTCCGTAACCAAGGCTCGCAATAAAAAAGTTCTCCTTTTCATTGATCTTACCGTTTCGGATAGCCTTCACACAACCATCGACTTCGGCCATTACATCCATTTCAGGAACGGAAAAACTCACCTTTTCGGTACCATCGCCACCAAGGGTTTTGGAGTCGAAAACAATTTCATGCGAACCTTTAAAAAAGTTAAGCGCGCCCTCTTTGTAGGCCTGATAGGTTGTAAAAGGAAAACCGGTGGTTAAAACCAACTTGCTGTAGGTCCCTTGCGTGGCCACGAGAAGTCCGATTAATCCAAGCAGTTGGTAATCGAGATCTTCAGCAGAGCTGTTCAAAAATTTGTGGGGGGAATTCCCTTCTTTCAAAGCCAGTTCTCCAATGATGTAATTTTTGTCTTTGAAATTGACAATCTTCATTGCCTCAAGGAAACTGTCGGCCACTTTCTCATACTCCCGGTAATTTTCTTCAAAAACGCTGGGGAAAATAAATGATTTTTGCATAAGTGATGAATTCAAATAGTTAATATTCTTGTTTTCTTTACAATGATTCAATTTGACTTATCTTGCTGCTAATCAGTGATTTGCCCTTACTCTGATTATCAGCTTCCGATTCCTTATCGGTATCCTTTTGAGGCTCCCTGCCAGCGGCGCCTTCCTTCTCTTTTTCATTGGAAGCCTTTGGTTTAACCGAGGAATCTTTTGAACTGCCTGAACCAACACCGGATAATAATCCGACCGGTTTACCGGAACGAAATTCATCCACCAGCCGCTTCAACGGCCCAAATTTCTTTGTTTGGGAAATAACACATGTTCCATCAAAAACAGCGGTTTCCGTAATATTTATAAACCGGGTTTCCACAGTGCCTTTAAAAACACCCTTAGGGGAAAGCTGAAAATTCTTTTCGGCCCGGAATTCTCCTTTAGCGTTTCCGTCAATCGTAATGTCTTTTCCTCTTACATTTCCTTCAACATAGCCTTCTCCGGTAATGACAATCCTCCCGGTAGTTTCCAACTCTCCAAAGAATTTTCCGTCAATACGTATGTCATCAGAAGAAGACAACTCCCCGGCCACCTCCATTCCTGCTGCTATAATTGTCAAACTAAACTCGCGACTGCTTTCATTTGTTTTCTTCATTTCTAACTAATCCACTTGAAATATTATTTTACAAAAACAGCATTCCATTGCATTACAGGAGTAAATTTAAGCATTTTGATAAAACTGCAAAATGAAGTCCCGATTATATTTTCGGCAGAGGGCATTTTACCTAATAACAGGTTCTCCAAAAAAACACTACTCAAACAAACCACAACCAAAAAACTGCAAAATATCTTAATGGCTCTTACTTTTTTTGACATGCAAAATAAATTAAAAGTCACATATGTTTTCATATGTTCACTTCCAGTCTGTTGCTTTTCTAAACTGTAAAATAAATTAAAATCCCCGGAACAATAATAAAGAATCCAAATTAAAAATTCAAAAAAAAGAAAAAGCGTCAACATAATGTATACACTTTCGGGTTGCTTTCTTCAAAATCGTTTTGGAATATTGTATATTATGAATTAAGTATTTAAATGGATGAATGCATGAAAATAGCAGTAGCATTTGACGGAACAATTGTGGAGAACAGGTATCCTGAGACGGGGCCGGAATATCCGCATGCAACAGGGGTTTTGAAACGATTGCAGCAAATGGGGCATCAGGTCATTTTATGGACCACCAGGGAGGGTCGTGACCTGGAAGAAGCTGTACACTTTTGCAAAAAAAAGGGGTTAAAATTCGATGCAGTCAATAAAGATTATCCTGGCGAAGCCCAAATGACTTCAAACGGAAGTAAAATCAGGGCAGATTTGTTTATTGACAGCAAAAATTTAGGGGGAACCCTTACGTGGCCCGAAATGTATTGGATGATTCAACTGCAAATGGTAGGATAGTTCTGCCGGAGAAAGCCAGGAAAGCATGAAAAAGCAAACCGTTGCCATTGAATTCGATGGCACCATTGTAGAGGACAATTACCCCGGAATTGGGAAAGAAAAACCCCAGGCATCCCGCGTAATCAAAGCACTTCAGTCGAGAGGGCATACCATTCTTTTGTATACTTTCCGGAAAGGTGAGGAGCTGCGGGCTGCCGTGAACTGGTGTGCAGAAAACGGCATTTTTTTCGACGGAATCAATCAGAATCCGGGAAATAACAAACCATTACCCGGCTCACGAAAGGTCGATGCTGATGTATACATTGATGGTAAAAACCTGGGGGGAATGCCAACATGGAAAACCGTTTTTCATTTTTTTTATCCTCATGAGGTGCTTGAATATTAGCTCCACAAAAGGAAATCCGCAAAATTTAAAAAAGATAAAAAATCAAAAATCCATTTTAAAAGAAGAATGAATTAGAAGTCTACAAAATGTCTTCAAACAGACAAAAAACTTACCCTGGAAAGTCATTATCTTGCAAGAGAATTATGTATAGCTTTTTTATAAAATTTAGATTCACCCGGAAGTTGTTGAACTTTCGGGTTTTTTTTTATCTTTAACCTGTTTTTTATAACCAAAAAATCTGAAAGTGAGAGTATTAATTATAGAAGATGAAGAAGAGATCCGGGAAGAAATATCGGACATATTAAGGTTCGAGGGGCAGAAGACCGTTGCATGCTCCACCGGGGAGGAAGGGCTAAAAGAGGCCCTCAGTTCAACTCCCGATATTATTCTTTGTGATATTTTGATGCCCGGCATGGATGGTTTTGAGGTATTGAGCCAAATAAAGAAAAACCCTTCAACCGCCATGGTTCCATTTATTTTTATCACAGCCATGGCCGAGCGTCCCAAATTGCGAAAGGGTATGGAAATGGGTGCAGACGATTACCTGGTCAAACCCTTCTCACGTGATGAATTACTCAAAGCTGTGGGGACCCGCATCCAAAAATCAAAAGCCCAAAAAAAACAACTCGACCAATTACGCGAAAAAATCATTTATACCATTCCCCATGAACTGCGAACCCCTTTAAACGGAATCCTTGGGTTCAGCCGGATCATGAAAGAGGAGGCCGATGTTTTAACGCACCAGGACATTGTTGAAATGGGAAGCTCCATTTATCAAAGCGCCAGCAGGCTTCACGAATTTATCCGGAAATACCTGATGTTTATTGATGTGGAGATGAACAAAAAAAACATGGAATGGACCAAAATAACGATCGACAATGGAAACATGAAGGAGCTAACTCATGCAACTGCAGAAAAATATGGACGGGCAGAGGATTTGCACTTCTCTCTTCCTGCTTTGGAACTCGAAGTGGTGGTGGAGTGGTTCCGGTTTGCATTAACTGAGCTGATTGATAATGCCTTCAAATTCTCGGATTCCGGCACCAAAATTACGGTATCAGCAGAAAAAAAGAACCATAAGGCAACCATTTCAATCCATGATGAAGGAAGGGGATTTCCCCCCGAATACATTCATCAGATCAATGCCTTTGAACAATTTGACCGTGAGATATTTGAACAACAAGGTATTGGGCTGGGGCTGTTTCTTTCCAAGCGGATAGCCGCCATCCATCAGGGTGAACTCAAAATTCAAAGCACTTCGGGAGAGGGAACGATGATACATCTCAGTATTCCCTTTCAAAGGGATTGAATTTATTTATTGTGATATGGGATACGAAAAACCCTGGCACTTTTTTCTGAGAAGATCACCACTATGGAAAAAACATACGAACAGCTAAAAGCTGAAAATGAAAGACTTAAGGATCTATTGGGCGAATGCCTCAACGGGAAAGAACCGGATTCAGCAAAAAAGCGTGAGAAAACTTTTCTGAAAGAGCTGGAACTGGAGCAGGTTGTAACAACCATTTCCACCCGTTTTGTTCATGTGGAAGAAAAAAAAGTAGACGAGGAGATCGACAGGGCTCTTTCTGAAATCGGCATTCATGCCGGCATTGACCGGAGCTACCTTTTCCTGTACAATCAGGAAAAGCAGGAAATGAGCAACACCCATGAATGGTGTGCCGAAGGTATCAGCAAAGAGATTGACAACCTGAAAAACCTGCCCCAAAGCCTGTTTCCCTGGTGGAACCATAAGCTTGCCAATAATGAAACCATCTACCTGAAAACCCTCGACGATCTGCCTCCGGAAGCTCCTCAGGAAAGAGCTATTCTTGAACCTCAAAAGGTCAAATCACTCCTGGTGGTCCCGGTTTTTAATTCCGGAAAGACCATCGGTTTTATGGGATTTGATGCCGTGAGGGATTACAAGTCCTGGACCGAATCCAACATCAGAATGCTACGATTGGTAGCGGAAATATTGGGCAGCACGTATAAAAAACTTGATCTGAACAGAACCATCCGGAGATACAACGAGGAACTCGAAGCCCTGGTAGAAAAGCGCACACGTGAAAACAAAGAAATTTCCCTGTTAAACAATGCCATTATCCGTACAACAGGAGCTATCATTTTTTCTGTGGGGAAAGACGGCACCATTCTCACCATGAATCCTGTGGCAGAACGACTTTTGGGTTACCAGGCCGAAGAGGTGGTCACCATCAAAAAAACCAAAGATTTTTACTTTCAGGAAGACCTTAATGTTTTGCGCGAGGAATGGGAAAAAGAGTTCGGGCTGCACTTTGAAACAGCCACAGAACTTTTAAGTTACCTGGCTCGCAACATATCCCATCCCATCGAATTTCAACTCAAAACAAAGTCTGGAAAACCGCTTCCCGTTCTTTTAAGTATCAGCGCCATTTACGATGAAAAGGGAGAGGCGAAACAATATGCAGGGGTAGCTACCGATCTCAGCAGTAAAAAAGAAGCCGAAAAAGCCCTTCAACTGCAGAAAGCTGCATTTGAAAACTTTGTCTATGCGCTTATTATTACAGATGTAACCGGTAAAATTGTGTGGGCAAACCAAAGTTATTCGGATTTAACCGGCTATTCGCTGAAGGAAATAATAGGGTGCAAGGCAGGCGACCTTCAGCGGTCTGGCAAACAAAACAATGATTTCTACAAAACAATGTGGCAAAAATGCCTGAAAGGAAAAGTCTGGAAAGGGGAATTGATTAACCGGAAAAAAGACGGCACTTTATATCCCGAAGAGATGACCACCACGCCCATCAAAAACGAAAAAGGGGAAATCATTCATTTTGTCACCATCAAAATAGACCTCACCGAACGAAAAAAGGCGGAGCAGCGGCAGCGGGAAAGCAACGAGATCAATAACCTTTTGCTGAACACGGTTCCGGATTTACTCTTCCGGATTGATAAAAACGGCACCTACTTAAATATTTTTACTTCGGATGAAAAAAAATTGCTGGCTCCTAAAGAAAATTTTCTTGGGAAAACCATCAACGAAACCCTGCCTCCCGAACTTGCCGGAAAAAGCATGAACATGCTACAACAGGCATTGCGGATCCCCAATGAAGTGATCAAATACGAATATGAACTCATGCTGGGGAATAACGAAAACTTCTTTGAGAACAGGTTAATTGCACTTTCTGAAAATGAGGTTCTGTCGATAATCAGGGACATTACCGAGCAGAAAAAAGCCGAACGGAACAATCAACTTCAGCGTGATTTGGGATTTGCGCTCACCACCACCAGTACTCCGGGGGAAGCTCTGGAAAAGGCATTATACTTTGTCCGTCGGGCCAGGGAAATCAAAGGAGCCGGAATTTACCTGATCAACCCGGAAACAGGTTACCTCGAGTTAAGGAAAAGTTCGGGGTTATCAAAAAATTTTATTGACAACACACTGACATATTCTAAAAACACCCCTCAATACCAAATTGTACAAAAAGGGGAGCCCCTTTACGGGAAATACGAAAACCTGCTAAAACCTTCTTCCTTATTAAGGGAAGAAGGCATCAACCAGTTGGGGGTCATTCCCGTCACCTATGACAATCGCATCATTGGTTGTTTAAATGTGGGTTTGATATTGGAACACGAACCGGACCAGCACACCAAAACCTTTTTGGAAACCACGGCTGCCCAATTGGGTGGTGCACTCTCCCGCATCGATACCCAAAAAGATTTGTTGCTGAGCGAAAAGAATTTCCAGTTGATGTTTGAGACCATCGATGATTTCATGTTTATCCTGGATAAAGAAGGAAAAATCATCAAAACCAATCCGGTGGTTGAAGAAAGGCTGGGCTACACTGCGGAAGAACTCCAGGGAATGAATGTAATCGATGTGCACCCCCCAAAAAGAAGGAAAGAAGCCGGATTTATCGTTGGTGAAATGCTCGCCGGAAGGATGGAGGTCTGTCCGGTGCCGCTCTACACCAAAAA
>CAYTDH010000124.1:0-10939 GCA_964436325.1 uncultured Tangfeifania sp. | reverse complement strand
AATCCGGAACAGTTCCACGGCAAGCTCGTCCCCGGTCATGTGCGGCATGGTCAGGGATGGCAGTTACGGAAGAAAAGAAATCAATTACTATATCAGGAAGTTCAAAACAGAATATCCGGAATATGTAATGACCCCGACACAGTTATTGAATGAGTCCATTGAAAATGAAATGATTTACTACCCCAACGCCGGAGTTTTAATACGCTACTGGGTAAGACAATTCGGTATAGAAAAAATCAACAGGCTTTTTTCAGTAAGCAGCGAAAATTTGAAAAAAGAATTTGAAAAAGTTACAGAAACTTCCTGGGATGAGATGGAAAGCCGTTACAGTAATTATCTTAAAAGTTTATAAAGGCCATGAATAAAAGCTCTTCCGAAGGAACAGAAAACATGAGTTACAAAAGGATTATCATTTCAAAATTTGGCGGACCAGAAGTTTTAAAAGTGGTCCATGAAAAACAACTACCCGAGCCCAAAGCCGGCGAGGTACGTGTTAAAGTGCTTAAAACAGGGGCTAATTTTACCGATGTAATGATTCGCAAAGGTAAATATCCCGATGTGAAACAGAAACCGCCTTTTTCGCCTGGGTACGACATGGTAGGCATTGTTGATAAATGCGGCGATGGAGCTGCTAAATTTCAGCCGGGGCAGCGCGTGGCTGACATGACAGTGATCGGCAGCTATTCCGAATACATTTGTCTGCCTGATGAAAATCTTACTCCGGTCCCCGACGAGGTGAATTCGAGTGATGCTTTGAGCCTCATTCTCTCCTATATGACGGCCTGGCAAATGTTGCACCGGGTGGCCAAAGTTCAATCAGGTCAATCCGTCCTGGTGCACGGAGCAGCCGGCGCTGTTGGAGTTGCAATGCTTCAACTGGGCATTTTGCATGGATTGAAAATGTACGGAACCGCTTCATCTGCCAAGCATGATCTTATTTACGCTCACGGCGCCACGCCTATTGATTATAAAAATGAAGATTTTGTAAAAATCATCCAAAATCAAAACGGTGGCATCGATGCAGTTTTCGACCCGATTGGAGGCAGCAACTTCAAAAGATCTTTTAAAACATTAAATCCTGGTGGTAAACTGGTGGCCTTTGGATTTTACAATTCCGTAATGGGGAAAGGCGGCAACATACCCATCGAATTTTTGAAACTTAAGTTATGGAACATCTTGCCTAACAGGCGCAGCAAATCATTTTATTCCATTGGCGGATGGCGCAAAAAACATCCGGAATGGTTTCGCGAAGATTTACATAGGTTGTTTAACTTGCTGCGCGAAGGAAAAATCAATCCTGTTATTTCTGAACATTTCCCGCTGGAAAAAGCAGCAGAAGTGCATCAAAAAATTGAAAACGCAGAACTCAAAGGGAAAGTGATTTTTGATGTGGCGTGAATCTAAAATGGCAAATTTTACATTCGTTAGCAGCCTTAGGTTTTCTGTTTACTCTTTTTGCTAAGTTGAACGAAGTGAAATCCCGATACACAAAATTTAAATAAATCGGGAAAAAAGAGTAAAATCTGCCTGATAATGCAATGTGCAGATTTCCACATTACATTAGCTTAGGTTAAATAGTTATGACATACTTATTTTCGGCTCTTAATAGCAATTATTAAAATGAAACAAGCATCACAAAGTTTGCCACACAGGAGCATGATTAAAATCGAGTTCCATGAGTTACCATTGAAAATTAAAAATATAAACGGATGAATAATATCAAATTGTTGCAGCACAAAACAAATGAACATAAACTATTCAATAATAGATATTGAAACGGAAAAAACAAATGCACTGCTGCAAACAACTACTTCCGATTCAGTAAAGAATGAACTCAAGTCCATCATCAGCGAACTGAAAAGAATTAAAGAAAGCAATTTTGAGCACTTCCATAAAGACGTTAACTGGATGAAGCATGAAGTTCCGCCGAAACTCGGTATTAATGCATATTTTGCCGATACATCAAACTTTCACAGATTAGGTTGCAACTTCCAACTGTCAGGGGAGCCAGACAGGACAAGAGGTCATTTTAATCTCATTCAATCGTATATTTTAATGGTATTCGATTGAATTTGCAAGCAAATTTCGACCTCTTTTTTTGTATCCTGACTTCTGAAATCCTTATCTGATAAGAGTTTTACAATTATTCCCTTTCAATGAATAAGGTTGCAACATTTCGTCTGGATTTAAAATCATTTTAGGATCGTGATAAGATTCTGTGAGATTAACAATTGATATGTAGTTGTTTAGATAAGGTTGAAGTCTCATTAGGTTAACTTTTTAAGCCTTTCAAGGATAATGGGATATCTTTCATCAATAGTTAATGGATGTAAATGTGATGATAATATTTCTTCAGTATAGTTACTTTGAAGTATTTTGTTAAACTCAGATTTCAAAAAATTATTGACTTCTTTTTGTTCTTCATTTATTTCTGGAACAATTGTAGTTCTATTGTCCAAGATATATATGATATCTTCAAAATCATGACTGGTCCTGTAATCTCCACCCCGGCTGTGAAATGCCTCAAATTTTGTAGCAATAAATACCGGTGCTGAAAAAATAAAAATCTCCTGATTCTGTGCTAAAACCTTTGTTTTTCTTTCAAGTCCAATTTTATACCATCTATTTGAAGGACCAAGAGAACTATCATCTGCCAACATAATGTCGATTGGGATATCCTTGTATTTGTAACTGCAAATTGAATGTCCGAATGGATCAGGATTGAAACCAAGTTCAAATAACCGTTTTTGAATTTTTGCCCAGTCCTTATAGTTTAAAAGATTAACAGTCATGTCAATGTCACTTGTGGGTCGAATTTCATCGGCTGCCGGATCATCAGCATATAAGCTAACTACCGCCCCGCCTACAAATATCATTTGGCCTTTTAGTTCCTTTAACGCTTGTGCAACTTCAGCAACAACTCCAATATCTATCGTCTTATTCTTCATTAAGAATTCGTTTTTTTAATTCGATAGAAGCGATTTCTTTTTCTCTTGCCTTTCCTACCCTTAAAGCATCAACTAATGCTAATAGTTCATGCAATCTACTATCCAACTGCACTGCATGAATGACTGAAGGATAAAGTGGCACAATCTTTTGTCCACGTACATTTCCTTTACCCGAAGCCCAAACATATTGTTCATTACTTTGAATGATTTGATTAAGTGGCAAGGCGGAATGTGCTGTTGGAATTCCACGAACAACTGCACCGGGTTGTTGAGGGAAAGCATAGGAAATTCCAAATTTTAAAAATTCATATAACGAGAGTTTTCTTACTTTTTTACCCGAATGATCTATAAGGCCTGCATAACGTGACCGAGCGATGGATTTACTTATTTCCGATTGACTCATGAAAAGTTCTTCGGCTAAAGTCAATTGGGTCAATGGTTTCTCTCCTATACTTATAATCTTTAGTAAGACGACAATGTCCAAAGGACTCATTGTAGGTTGCTGAGCATTCATTTTCAAAATATTCCGTATTCCAATTTGCAATAATACAAAATAAAAACTTCATAATAAAATAAATACATTAAATTATTCCATATTCCGATATGGAATAATTATGATTTATATTCAAAATTTGTATTTAGCCAGAATGTGCAGATAAGTGACAATTCACACCAAACTTTCACAATATAGGTTGCAACTTTCAACTGTTATCGGAGCACCTATATAAAAGTATAAGCGTTATATGAGAAATTCATGTAACGCTTTTTTGTTTTTGAGAATTTGATATTGTGGATTTTTTATGAAAATTATTTATTTTGATAATGACCTGATGCAGCAACAACCAGAACATTTATTTTTTCATCATCGACTGAATATACAAGCCTGTGCTTTTTGGTAATTCTTCGGGAAAAGAACCCTTTATATCCATAACCAAGTGGCTCCGGTTTTCCTGTTCCTGTTTTAGGATCCTGCTGTAGTTCTGCTAATAATGTTTTTGCTTTTTTGAATGCAGCGGGTTCATTTTTCTTTAATCCTGCAAGGTCTTTTTTAGCTTCATCGGTAAAATATAAGGTGTAGATCATAGATTGTCAAGAAATAGATTTAATTCTTCTTCCGTTTCTATCTTAGTAACCTTCCCTTTTTTCACTTGTTCTATTGACCTGTTGATTTTATCAAGCATAGCCGGGGTAAAATATATATCTTCGTCATCAATTGGAGTCAAAAGATAAGCTTGTTTTTTGCCCCTCCTGATTATTACCCTTTCACCTTTATCCGCCAACTCAAAAAAATCTTTTTGTTTATCCCTGAATTGTCTGCTCGTTGTCTGAATTATTGCCATTTCAAAACATCTTATGTGTACCTATTCTGGTACAAATATAGTAAATAGTTTCAAGTCATGGCACCAATAAAACCAGATAAGTTTAACTCTTTCCAAGGGTTCAAACCTTTTTTTATAAACTCAGAAACTCCCAGGTTAGGTTGCAACTTCCGGCTGTCAGGGGAGCCAAAAGACATAACAAAACAAATCAAAATGCTTGAAATCATTGAATTTCAGGCTTATTTTGTTTTAGGCCAGCCCTGAAATTTACGGTATTTCCTTATATCAAGGTGTGCAATTCGGGAGTATTTTTGGAATTTTCCAAATAACTCACCTGAGGTTCCTTAAAACACTGACAGATTGCATCTTATTGCATCAATTTGCACTTCATGAAACCACCAAATTTTGGTAATTTATTAATAATTAAAGTTCAAAATTATGAAGTACCATTGACCAGTATTCAACTACCTTAAACAGGCTGAAAACTTTCCTGAAGGAGGAGTATAAGTGTAGTGATATGCTCTTGACAAAATTGGACCTTACTTTCATCAGGAGATTTGAAATCTTTCTTAAAACTGAATACCGTCTCCATCACCATACTATCATGAAACATCTGAAGCAAGTAAAAAAAGTAATTCTTTTTGCCATGGAGATGAGATATTTAGACAGCAATTCCGCATGAAAATTTTGGGCTTACGATAAATGCACTTCAAAAGGATATCTTAAGCTATTTGAAAGCTATGGAGTTCAATGATTTTAAATTAATTGAAGATATTTTAGCAAAAAATGTACAGCTCCAATATTAACGCTAAACATTTTAGAGATGCCCTGCTCATGAATTCAGGGAAAAACCACAGAAAAAAAGAAAGGGAGGTAGCCTATAAAAATCGAAAATATTTAAAATGTTTCCTGTTGAATTTTCAGCAGGGTGGAAGTGGATTGCTTTTTATTTCAAATCCAAAATGGCAACTAATTTTTTAAATTAGCTGCGGAATTGCTGGTCAGGTAAACATGTTAATGCATGCCGATTATTTTAGCCCGGCCAAATCGAGAGTGCGGATTTTCACCAACCACATCGAATTTTTTAATCCCGGCGGATTGCCAAAACCACTTCAGTTGCTCATGAAAGAAGATATTTCCATTCCGCGCAATAAAACCATCGCCAAACTGTTCCGGCTGGTAAAACTGGCCGAAAACGCAGGATTTGGTTTCGACCGGATGAATACCGGCTGGTCTTCTTACAGTAAGGTTTTACCTGAATATACCACTGAACGAGATTTCGTAATCGTTAAATTTTTCCTCGAACCTGAAACTGTGGAGAAAGGTTCGGAAAAAACTGTGGAGAAAACTGTGGAGAAAACTGTGGTGGAAACTGTGGTGGAAACTGTGGGAGAAACTGTGGGAGAAACTGTGGGAGAAAAGTTGTCTGAAAGTGCAAAACATATTATTCAAGCTATAAAAGAAAATCAAAGTATCACGAGAGAAGAGCTCGCCGCAAAAACAGGTTTATCTTTTCGGGGGGTTGAATATCAATTAGATAGACTTAAAAGACTTCGCTATATTGAAAGAATAGGCTCAACAAAAGCTGGTTACTGGCAAATTAACATTCCTGAATAAAGAATAATATCAATAAAGAAGTGGAATTAATGATTGAAGTAATAAGTGGGGTGATGACTGGGGTAACAGGTTGGGTGAAAAGCAACAGAAAAATTGTTCGAAAGAAACTGGTAAACATGAATAAAAATTAACTGGTATGCAATACAGCGCCATCAATATACAGGGGAATATAATTTCGAGCGAGATTCTGGAAAAAATCCGTACGGAGGATATTCGTTACCAGACCCAGGCTGATTTTGGCCTCGATAAAAACACGACCATTCGTGATGAGATTGGAATTGCCTGGGCTGCAGCACGGGCACACTGGTCGGCTTTTCAAATGCGCAGGGAACGGCTGAAAGAAACCGACTCGGGCACTTCCGAAACCCGTGCTGGCTGGATGATTCCCTTTTTACGCGAACTGGGTTACGACCTTTGTAAAATACCCATTGGCGGAATTAATTTGTTAATAAACTATTGAAATAATACGAGTAAATTTTACGTAATTTTTCATTCATTAAAATTTAAAAAAGTACTTAACGAATGAATAATCATTCATGCATAGTATCAAATATTTTCATTACTTTTGTGTGAAATTTGATTCATTAACAACCTAAATTAAGTTTATGGCTGAAAATTCATACAACAACTGGATAGCTATGAGCGATAAAGCTTTGCTGAAGCACATTGGTGATTTTGTTAAACACCATCGCATGGAGCAGAACAAAACACAAGAGACTTTGGCTACAGAAGCCGGGATTAGCCGTTCAACACTCAGCTTACTCGAAAGAGGCGAAAGTGTAACGACTACCACCCTTATTCAAGTATTGCGTGTGCTCGACCAATTGCAGGTAATGAATGCTTTCCGGGTAGAAAAACAGATAAGCCCGATTCTACTGGCTAAGATGGAACAGGAGAAACGTCAGCGGGTTCGCGAAAAGAAAAAAGATAATCAACTTAAAAGCGATTGGTAATGATTCAAACTGCCTGGGTGAATATTTGGGGTGAACTGGTGGGTGCTGTTGCATGGGACGAAGCTACCGGTTACGCAATATTTGAATACGACAACCGGTTTAAAAATAAAAAATGGGATTTGGCTCCCTTACAAATGCCTGCTTCGGGAAACAGGAGTAATTTTAGTTTTCCGGCATTGCGCCGAAAACCGGATTCTGAACTCGACACCTTTAAAGGCTTACCTGGATTATTGGCTGATTCATTGCCCGACAGGTATGGGAACGACCTTATAAATATGTGGCTTGCAAGTCAGGGGCGACCCCAAAACAGCATGAATCCGGTTGAAATGCTTTGCTTTATTGGTTCACGTGGTATGGGAGCACTGGAATTCGAGCCAGCCACTATTAAACAGCACCAGCGCACCTTTTCGATTGAAATTGACAGTTTAGTGGACCTGGCCCGGAAGATGCTCAGTAAAAGAGAACAATTTATTACGAATCTGAACCATGACGAAGAAAAAGCCATGATGGACATTCTCCGTATCGGGACATCAGCAGGTGGAGCACGTCCCAAGGCGGTGATTGCCTTCAACGAAAAAACAGGGGAAGTAAAATCCGGTCAGACTAAGGTACCCAAAGGCTTTGAGCACTGGTTGATTAAACTCGATGGTGTGAGTGATATTCAATTGGGAACCACTCAAGGCTATGGTCGTGTGGAAATGGCTTATTATAACATGGCCCGGGCATGTGGGATAGATATGATGCCCTCAAGGCTCCTGGAGGAAAACGGTCGTGCCCATTTTATGACCAAACGCTTCGACCGGGAAGGCAGTAACACCAAACACCACATCCAGACTTTCTGCGCCATGAAACATTTCGATTACAACCTGGTAACCAGCTTTAGCTACGAGCAGTTGTTTCAAACGATGCGCGAGCTGAAATTACCCTACCCGGCAGCGGAGCAGATGTTTCGAAGAATGATTTTCAATGTTTGTATGCGGAATTGTGACGACCACACCAAAAATTTTTCCTTTCGCCTGAAAAAAGATGCAGTATGGGAATTGTCACCGGCCTA
Source organism: uncultured Tangfeifania sp. (assembly GCA_964436325.1). Classification (GTDB taxonomy): domain Bacteria; phylum Bacteroidota; class Bacteroidia; order Bacteroidales; family Prolixibacteraceae; genus Tangfeifania. The sequence continues at coordinate 3,048 of CAYTDH010000124.1, read as the reverse complement.
CGATTTATGTCATGCCTATCAACCCAACCATCAGTGGGTGAGCCAGCACGCCCTGAGTATTAACGGCAAGCGAGATAATATCAGAAAAGAAGATTTACTAACCATTGGTGAATCGATTAAAAACAAAAAAGCAAAAGCCATCATTGCTGAGATCAGTGAAATTGCCGGGCAATGGAAAAAATTTGCAGACGATGTGGGTGTTGATACCAAACTTCGTGACGAAATCGACAATACCTTGATAAGGAATATAAAAAATTAGAATCACTTTCCAGAGAAGAATAAGATTCCTGAATTGTATTCACAGATACTTGAGGTTATCGAAGCGAATTAAAGTTTAGGTTGCAACTTCTCTTCCCTTCTTCAATAAATATTTAGTTTTATTTGCATTTAAACACAAGTAAATGAATGACTTAAATAGGTTTCAAGTCTTGTCAGGGGATATGATTTTTTACTCTATAGAAATCTGATGAAAAGAATGGTGGTAATTAATACCTAACTTTATTTCATAGTTGATAATAATACTGTTTGCCAGGCATAAGAAGTATCCTTCATTTAAATACAACTTTTTTATATATTTACCCTCACTTTAATGCAAATGAATAAATGTTCAAGCGGGAAATATTAGAAGAATTGATAAAATGGAAAGGCAAGGAGTTCCTATGTGACTTTTCTGCCGGTTTCCCTTCTCGTTCACAATCAGCTAAATGCTGATCCACCATATATCTGAACGCGGGTTCCAGTTCTTCAACTGTGGCAGATGCATTTCCCATTCCCAAACCAAACATTAAGTCGATTGTATAGAATTTTTAAGAAACTTAAAATAACATCACCTCTTAGTTTAATTTTTATTGAAAATCTAAACTAATGCCAAATTTATTCTTAAATTTAGCTATTTAAACTTAATGTCATGAAATCGTATAAAGCTGGTGTAACAGTTAGTCAGGGCCATTATAAAAGTTTTCAGCCAAATCCCATAAACCGGCAATGGCTGGTGGATGACATGCAGTTACTTCATTTACTTAGCAAAGCTGATCGTTCACTGGGGCGGCTCGACATGTATTCTGAATATGTGAATATTGAACTTTTTATCCGGATGCATATTGCAAAAGAAGCCATTCAATCTTCAAAAATAGAAGGAACACGAACAAATATGGAGGAGGCGTTTCTGGATAAAAAAGATGTAGCCACCGAAAAACGGGATGACTGGGAAGAAGTACAAAATTATATCGGCGCCATGAATGAAGCTGTAATGCAGCTGCATAAACTGCCCTTTTCATCAAGATTAATCCGCCACACGCATAAAATTTTACTTCAGGGTGTACGGGGAAATCATAAAAATCCGGGGGAATACCGGCGCAGTCAAAACTGGATAGGAGGTGCTTCACTAAATGATGCTGTGTTTATTCCACCAGTTCATACCTCTATTCCTGACTTAATAAGCGACATAGAATTTTTTGCCAATGATGAATTGAATCCATTACCCGATTTGCTAAAAGTTGCCATAATACATTATCAGTTCGAAACAATTCATTCATTTCTTGATGGAAATGGGAGGGTAGGCAGATTACTGATAACATTATATCTGGTTAGCAAAGGGATTTTAAAACAACCGATACTTTACCTGTCCGATTTTTTTGAACGACACCGGTCATTGTATTATGATAATTTAATGCGGGTTCGTACTCACAATGATATGGACCAGTGGTTAAAGTTTTTTCTAACTGGGGTGATTGAGATCTCGAAAAAAGGAGTTGAAACATTTGATGGCATACTACAGTTACAGTGTATTCTGGAAAATAAACTTCAGTCGCTGGGAAGCAGGGGGAATGAAGCAAGAAAGGTTATTGACTATCTCTATTCACAACCGATTACAGATGCATTAAAAATGGGCATGGTAACTGGCAAATCAAAAGCTACCAACTATAAACTTCTCAACGATCTTGAAAGATTGGGTATTTTAATGGAGGTTACAGGAGCACAGCGAAATAAGCTTTATGTTTTCAGTGATTATCTGGCATTATTCAAAAATGAATAAGGGTAAAAATCCCAATGGCTTCCTTCATTGCATACCTCAGGGTAAATCAGCTTGCGATTTACACGTGAATCAAGAAGTTCCCCTGCGCATAAGGGTCTTACTGCACCTTCCGGAATGAAACTCAAATTCCACAGGGTAATTCCTCTGGAAAGATTCCATGCTACACACTATTGTTTAACTTCAAAAAATTGTATTTTCAACATTTTAACTGAGTTTAACCGTTATTATTAATCAATGCAAAAGAAGAAAAATCAAAGTTATGTATCTAAAAAAAGAACTTTACGGATTAATAAAAACTGATGAAAGCATCTTTGATTTTATACAGGAAACTGCCTTAGATGGTTTATGGTATTGGGATTTGGAAAACCCCGAAAATGAATGGATGAATGCCAAATTTTGGGCGGTACTAGGATATAATTCCGGTGAAATACCACATAAATCAAATGCCTGGCAAGATATGATAAACCAGGATGATCTCAAGCTTGCTACAAAGAATTTCACCAAACACTGCCAAACTCCAAATCATCCATATGACCAGGTTGTAAGATACACTCATAAAAACGGTTCAACGGTATGGATACGCTGTCGTGGGATGGCAATCCGCGATAAAAAAGGAAAAGCCATCCGCATGTTGGGAGCCCATCAGGATGTAAGTGATATAAAGAGAAATGAACAAGAATTAGCAAAAACAAAAGATGAATTGCAGACCATATCTGACAACATGCTTGATTTGGTTGCTGTAACCGATATGAAAGGAAATTTTAAATTCGCCGGTTCTTCTCACAAAATATTAGGTTATGAAATTGAGTATCTTATAGGAAAAAATGTAATGGAATTTGTGCATTCGGATGATTTACCAGGAGTACAAGCGAAATTTGCAGATTTTATAACCAACCAAGAATCAACTTCAGAAGCTATATACAGAAATCGATGTGCCGACGGCTCATATTTATGGTTTGAAACATTTGGAACTTTAATTTCTGATAATGATGGAAATCCCAAAGAAATACTCT
>CAYTDH010000123.1:10532-11045 GCA_964436325.1 uncultured Tangfeifania sp. | reverse complement strand
AACCGGGATCCGGTAGGGAATGAAAAAGCAAAATCAAAAAATTAAATACTATGGTTCTTCTGTTTTTTCTTCAAATGGTGTTGGATTCTCATTATCAATAGTAGGTCTAGCTTCAAGTATTTGAGTTGCTTCATCAGCATATGCCAGTTCTTCATCGCAGTTTGTATCAACATCAGCATTTCCAGCAGAATCAGTTCCATCAACTGCTAAAGTTATGGGAGTATTAGACAACCCTTCAAAACCATTATTATTGACAACAACCTGAACATAAATAGAAACACCCGCTGATGTATTTGCCTCGTCAGTCAATGCGGTAGTTGCCGATGGTGTGGTCCAACCATCACTTACATCTGTGTCAAGAGAATTAGCATCAGCAGTAGCTGCTGTATATCCCCAGGAAACATCTGCTGTTTGGGTACCCGAACCATCTGTATCAAGACCATTAAGTTGAAGAAGGAAATCAAAAGATGTAGAAAAGTTCGCAGCGATAACTTCAAAAATTAGAGTGTTTGT
>CAYTDH010000123.1:9441-10522 GCA_964436325.1 uncultured Tangfeifania sp. | reverse complement strand
GTTTGTTCCATAGTCCATTAGAACAGCACCATCAGTACCTGCGGAAAAATCATAACGCGCTGTTACTACATCATCAAAACACTGAAGAGGGGGATCGGCGCCAATTGCTAATGAAGTGTAGTCCGTTCCATCAAATTCAACGGGTGTAATATCCAGGGTAAATGCTATTACCGGTTCAATTCTGAATATTTCAATGTTGTTGTTTGCACAAGCATCGGCAGGTGCTTCATACATTACTCCAACAAAAAGAGGACTTTCAGAACCTGCTGTATAGTCAACCTGAGATAATCCTTCAGATTTCCAGGTGATATCAACTCCTGTCGGGTTAGTTGAAACTGGATCCGTTACTCCCAAGCCAGTTTCTTCACCAATATAATCACCAGTATCATCTTCTTCTGTTGCAGAAAATGCTCCATTTGTAATGAAATTTATATCCGTCGTTACGAACCAACGTGCTGCACCTTCAAGAGGTGTAACATCAGCTTCATATCTATATGGAACACCTGCTATAGGCTTAAGAGGATCGGGATTTGCAGGGTCAACGCAGCTTACAGCTTGAGCATCTGTGTTATTTACCGCATTTTGACCTTGAGATACAGACACACTGGCAAAAACCAGTGACAGTGTAATAAACGTTAGTAATAAAATTTGCTTTTTCATTTTTTTAAAATTTAAGGCTGTTCCTTTTCCGTGGAATCTCCGAAGTTTCCCGGGTTTATTGGTTCACAAACCGCGCGGGAGCCTGTTGAAGATTCGTGGGAATCCGGAACAGCGTGTTTGTCATTCAAAATTTGTTTTCAATTCAATAAAAATTAATTGTTAAAAAAACATCGACGGATGAATCGGTTGCGATGGGGACAAATTGTCAAATGGATAAATTGCCAAATTGTTAAAGTGTGAAATTGTGAAATTGTCAAAGTGTGAAATTGTCAAATTGTCCAATGGCAATTCGGCCTGGTCATCCCGGGAGGGGGAGGGGGTCATTCCGGGGAATGGGTCCTCCGCCACCCGGGGATGCAAACAGGCCGGTTCCAAAGCGTTCCGTGCTTCACCGTCATCATGTTAAAGAACGCATCGTGTT